>JBPCRG010000345.1:0-11782 GCA_050997095.1 Thermomicrobiales bacterium
GTTGGAAACAGCGCATTCGCCGGGGACGGCCACGTCGAGGGCAGCCCCGACGCCCACAGCCATCCCAGCGAGTGGGTCTACATCAAGATCGCGGCGATGCTGCTCACGATCACGATCGTCGAAGTCGTCATCTATTACATCCAGTGGGTGCACGACAAGGGCCTGCTCGTGCCCGCGCTGCTCGGTCTCTCCGTGATCAAATTCGGCACCGTCGTCGCCTTCTTCATGCACCTCAAGTTCGACGACAAACGGCTCGCCTACATCTTCGGCGGCGGTCTCTTCATCGCCGTCTCGATCGTGCTGGCGCTCGACGTCCTGCTGAAGGTCGCCCACCCGATCGACTACGCGAAAGGCATGCTCCACTAGACCGAGACTCCGACTGGCTGCGGTCCGGCCCTGCCCGGGGCGCAGACCGCGCGAACCGCGCGCCCCCGAACGTCAAGGCTCCGCACATGAGACCATCCCTCCCGCTCCTTCACGCCGCGGGTCCCATGCCGACCGGCTGGCTCCACAGCGATTGGCGGCCCGAGCCGACGGTCGTCGTCGGCGTCGTCGCTCTCGCCGCCGCCTACACCTACCTGACGGGGCCGCGGAACCGCGACGGCGCGGGGGAGCGGATCCACCCGGTCTCCGCCTGGCAGCGCACGGCGTTCCTGCTCGGCGCGTTCACGCTTTTCGTCTCGCTCGGCCCGCCGCTCGACGACTGGTCCGACGCCTTCCTGATGACGGCGCACATGAGCCAGCATTTCCTGCTGATGTTCGTCGTCGCCCCGCTGCTCATGATCGGGACCCCCGGATGGCTCGCGGAGCGCCTGCTCGCGCCCCGCTGGCTTGCCAGACCGGCCTACGCGCTGACCCGCGCGCTCCCGGCCCTCGTCCTCTCGAACATCGTGATCGCGCTGTGGCACACGCCGTTCGCCTACGACGGCGCGCTCCGCCACGAACCCGTCCACGTCGTCCAGCATCTCTCGTTTCTGGCCGCCGCGGTCATCCTCTGGTGGCCGATCGTCGGCCCGATGCCGTCGTGGCCGAAGCCGGCGCCGCCGCTCCAATGCCTCTACCTCTTCGCGCAGACGATCCCCGGCGGCATCATCGGGGCCTTCCTCACCCTCTCGGCCCCGGGCGTGTACGAACATTACCGGACCGTCCCCCGGATCTGGGGGATCAGCCTCGCGAACGATCAGCAGATCGCCGGGCTGATGATGTGGGTGCTCACCGGCGTGATCTACCTGCTCGTGCTGACCACGGTCTTCCTCTCCTGGGCCGGTCGGGAGGAGCGCAAGGACGCCGCTCCGACCCGCCCGCCCCAGCCCTCGGCGCGCAAACCTCTCCTTGGCGCGGAACCCGCGATCGCCTCGGCCGACGCCGTCGTCCCGCCACTCCCCCGACCGTCGCCGCAGTGAAGCGGAGGATCGCGTCATGCCCGACGATGCCATTCACGAATTCGCGACCGCGGCCGGCGAAGCGGCCGACGATCGCCAGAAGAAGGACGACCGCTCGACCGTCTACGCCTTCCTCTGCACGCTCTTCGTCTTCAAGGTGGTGACCATCGGCGCGATCTTCTGGGCGGCGGGCGGCAGCTCCGAGGCGGGCGTCATCTTGGCCGGGACGAGCTGGTTCTGGCTCTCGTTCCCGATCATCATCGGCGCGGGGCCCGCGATCTTCTTCCTGCGCAAACGCCGGGTGCGCCGCAAACGGGCCCAATTGCTGCGCGCCGAGTGGGTGATCGACTGACGTCCGGGCGCACCCACGGCTCGGAGCCCACAGCTCGAAGCCGTGGAAGAGGGTTGCGCCCCCGCCGCACGCATCGGACAATGAAGGCCGGTCTCCGGGCTTCGACGACAGAGGGATGACGCATGACGAGTTCGAGGATCTATCGGGAAGTGATCATGCCGACGATCGTGCCACTCGGGATCATCCTGGTCACGGGGATCCTCGTCCTCGGCATCGGCGAGGCCCTGATCCACATGTTCAAGGCGGGCACGAGCGAACTCAAGCGCGTCGAGCTCTGGGCCGCCACGCTGGCCGCCGTCGCGATCCTCGCCGTCGCGGGATTCCTCGCGACCCGGCCGCAGGGCAGCCTCGGCGCGCTCGACCGCGAGATCGCGTTCGGCGGGGACCGGCCCATGCTCGCCCCGCCGCTTCCTCCCGTGAGCGTCATGCTCCGGCGCGGCGTCGTCGGCACGTCCGGCGACCTCCGGCCCGGCTTCATCCTCTACGCCCGCAACGGCGCCCTCGCCACCGTCGTCGACGTCCTCGGCAGCGTGACGGAACCGTCCGGCCAGATGCGCAAAGGCATGGTCTACGCGAAAGGGCTCCGCGGCGCCGAGAGCGAGCTGTGGATCCCCTCGGAGGCCGTCTCCACCGTCTACCCCGAGACCAGATCCGGCTTCCTCGCGATCGCCGGCGACGAGGCCGTCGCCCTCGGCTGGAACCGACCCCCCGCCGCCTTCTCCCGCAATGCGCCCAAAGAGGAGCAGAAGTTGTATTAGCTTCGGGCTTTGAGCTTTGAGCGGTGGGCTTTGAGGACGTGACGATAGGACCGGAACTCGTGGGTCGAAGCTCACAGCTCAGAGCTCATGGCTCAGAGCTCGTCGCCATCGAGGTCCACGCCGAGGGCGAGCCGGGGCGGGTGATCACGGGCGGGGTCGGCGACGTGCCGGGCGCGACGATGTTCGAGAAGATGCGGCATCTGGCGGAGCACCGCGACGACATCCGCAAGCTGATGCTGCGCGAGCCCCGCGGCTACCCCGCCCTCTGCTGCAACGTCCTCCTGCCGCCCACCCATCCCGAGGCGGACGCCGGCTTCGTGATCATGGAGCAGATGGAGTACGCCCCGATGTCCGGGTCGAACACCATCTGCGTCGCCACCGTCCTGCTCGAGACCGGCATCCTGCCGATGGTCGAACCCGTGACCGAGTTCACCCTGGAGGCCCCCGCCGGGCTGGTCCGGATCCGGGCCGACTGCGCCGGCGGCAAAGTCACCCGCGTCATGTTCGAGAACGTCCCCGCCTTCGCGATCCACCTCGACGTCGCGGTCGAGGTGCCGACGCTCGGCACGGTCGTCGTCGACATCGCCTGGGGCGGCATGCTCTACGCGCTCTTCGACGGCGCGCAGGTCGGCCTCGCGGTCACGCCCGACGAGGGGGCCGACTGCGTCCGCATCGGCGAGATGGTCAAGACCGCCGCCCGGGAGCAGCATCCCGTCTCCCACCCCGAGCGGCCGGAGTTCGTCGGCCCGACCATCGCCCTGATCTCCGCGCCCCCGACGCGCGCCGACGCCCACGCCAAGAACACCTTCGTCATCTCGACGGGGATCTTCGACTGGGCGCGCCCCGCGACCTGGACCGGCGTGCTCGACCGCTCCGCCTGCGGCACCGGCACCTGCGCCCGGATGGCCGTGCTCCACGCCAAAGGCAAGCTCGGCTTGGACGAAGACTTCGTCCACGAATCCATCATCGGCACCACCTTCACCGGCCGCCTCGTCCGCGAGACGACCGTCGGCCCCCACCGCGCCGTCGTCCCCACCATCGGCGGCCAAGCCTGGATCTACGGCGCCTCCCGCTACGTGCTCGACCCGACCGACCCCTTCCCGCAGGGCTACACCCTCGGCGACCTCTGGGGCGGGGTCCAGTAGCCGCCGACGTGGCCCGGTGCCCACGATTGGCATCGCCACGGTGCCTGACGCCACCCGGCGGCGGTTGGTAAACTGCGCTCCATGATGGATCGCCCCGACATCGACCGTCTCGAATGGGACGTTTGGAACCTTGAGCACATCGGCAAGCACTCCGTGTCGCCCGAGGAGGCCGAAGAAGTCGTCTTCGGCGATGCGATCTGGCACGATAGCTACAAGTTCCGTCGGGTGGCGACCGGGCCGACGCTGGGCGGACGCATGTTGACCGTCATCATCGGGGAAACTCCCGGCAAGTCCGGAAGCTATCACGTCTTCAGCGCCCGTCCCAGTTCTCGACACGAACGGCGCGACTATCGGGAGAAACAGGAAGGCCGACGACCATGACCAAGCCAAGCTTCGATTTCGGCTATCCCACCGAAGCCCATGGCAGAATCCCGTCTTTCGCCGACATCGAGGAGGAGGCGACATTCTGGGATACCCATGACCTCGCTGAATTCTATGGAGTTGAACTGCTGCCGGTCGAGAAGACCGACAACCCGGCGTTGAAGAATCGGTTGACGCTGCGGCTCGACCCCGCCGATCGTGAGGATCTCGCGAAGCGGGCCCGCGCGATCGGTGTGGACGTCGCGACCCTCGCCAGCACGTGGCTCAAGGAACGGCTGCGGCAGGAGTCCGCGGTGACGGCGGGCCGCGGCTGAAGGCCGGGTTGCGGAATGGCCGTCATGCCCCGGATGGAGGTTCCCGATCGAGTTCACGGACGAGACGCTCCGGCGGTCTGACGGTGACTGACGCATCCGCCAATCCATCGCTCCTGCGCACCGTCGCCGCCACGCGTTATGTCACCCCGCTGCGCGAGGGCGGCTCCCTGCCGGCGATCGTGGAGGCGGACGACGACGGGATGTACGTCGTCAAGTTCCGCGGGGCCGGGCAGGGGCCGAAGGCTTTGGTCGCGGAGCTCGTCGCCGGGGAGATCGGGCGGCTGCTCGGCCTGCCCGTTCCCGAGCTCGTCTTCATCGGGATCGACCCCAGATTCGCCAAGGCCGAGCCCGACGAGGAGATCCAAGCCCTGCTCCGCGCCAGCGCCGGACTGAACCTTGCGCTGGACTACCTGCCCGGCTCGCTCGCCTTCGCCCCCGCCGTCGCCCCGCCGCCCGACTCCGCGCTCGCGGCGGCCGTCGTCTGGTTCGACGCCTATGCCACCAACGTCGACCGCACCCCGCGCAACCCGAATCTGCTGCTCTGGCACCAGCGCCTCTGGCTGATCGACCACGGCGCCGCGCTCTACGTCCACCACACGTGGACCGATTGGCGCGCCCGCAGCCGCTCGGCCTTCGCGCACAGCAAGGAGCACATCCTGCTCCCTTTCGCCGGGTCGATCGAGGAGGCCGACCGCAGGCTGCGCCCGCTGCTCGACCGGGAATCGCTCGCCCGGATCGTGGAGAGCGTTCCCGAGGAATGGCTGACGCCCCCGACGCCCTTCGCGAGCGTCGCCGAGTGCCGGGGGGCCTACCTCGAGTACCTGACGGGCCGCCTCGACGCCGCGCCGATCTTCGTCGAGGAGGCCGAGCGTGCGCGAACGCGAGGCCTTTGAGCACGCGGTCGTCCGCGTGGTGCCGCGGATGGAGCGCGGCGAGTGCCTCAACGCGGGGGTCGTCGTCATCTGCCGCGCCCGGCGCTACCTCGCCGCCCGCGTCGGGCTCGACCGCGCGCGGCTGGCCGCCTTCGCGCCATGGCTCGACGGTCCGGACCTCGCCGCGATCGAGGCGAACCTCGCGCTCATCCCGCGCATCTGCGCCGCCGACCCCGCCTCCGGCCCCATCGCGGCGCTCTCGCTCAGCGAGCGCTGGCACTGGCTCACCGTCCCCGCCAGCACCATCGTCCAATCCGGCCCCGTCCACACCGGCCTCTGCCCCGACCCGGCCGCCGCCCTCGACCGCCTCTTCGCGACGCTGGTCCTCGCCACGCCCTACGATCCCGGCGGCTGATCGGGCGGCGCCATGTGCAGGCGATGGCGGAATCGCTGCTCGCCGCGGATTGACGCCTCATCTCTGTCCCGCATGGACCGTGCGCCGCACCTTTCCGCGATCGGTCGGCACGGATGAGGATGGCGCGGGGGTCTTCCCCTACGGAATCTCCGACGCTGCCGGGGGCGTGCCGCGTCGCCACAGGCCCTGCGAGGGGACGCCGAGGGCGCGGTTGAACTTTGAGGAGGCGTTCTCCCAGGCGATGGCGGCGGTGAGTTCGACGATCGCGTCGTCGTCGAAATGGGCCCGCAGGCGGGCGAAGAGCGCGTCGTCGACGTCGCGGTCGCTCAGCGTGATCGCATCGGCGTAGTCGAGCGCGGCGCGTTCGGCGTCGGTGAAGAGCGGGCTCCCGGCGTGGCCGTCGAGGGCGAGCATCTTCTCGTCCGAGAGACCTAGTCCGCTGCCCACGGCAGCGTTGATGTCCTGTCAAAACCCGCAGCGGTTGATCCCGGCGACCCGGCGGTTGAGCAGCGCGACCAGCGCGGGATCGAGCAGCCCCGACCCGTCGAGCCCCGCCCACATGCCGCGGACGCCCCGGAAGATCGTCGGCCGGCGCGCGTAGAGCAGGTGGTTGAGGAGCGGCGCGCCCCATCGCCGGGTTTGGGCCGCGAGGACCGCCGCGATCGCGCCGGTGGCTTTCGTGGGGTCGACGCCGTCGATGCGCATGCGCTGCTCCTTCGGATTCTTTCGGCCATCCGTCTGCGACGCCGCCCGCCGCGCGCCCGTTCCGGCTCGATTATCCAGCGCCCGGCGCCCGTTTGCCGACCCCTGCGACCGCGTGCCCAATCCGCGGCATCGCGGGTCGCGACCTTCGGGGGATGGGAGGAGAGGCGGCGGGTTTCTAGACTTGACGCTTCAAGGCGTCGCAGGGCGGACGGAGTCGCGGACCATGGTGGAGCAGGCGATCGAGGGATGTCCGACGTGCGGAGAGGCGGTCGCCGGAACCGGCGGGCCGCGGACCCGTTCACGCAAAATGCGGCTCGTGCTGGCGCTCGACCGGGTGATCTACCGCGTCGCCAAGCGCTGGCTCTTCTACGTGAACAGCGTCTTCTTCGCCTACGTGGTCGGCATCTTCCTCGCTCCGGCGTTGACCGCGGCCGGGATCCCGCAGGCGGCGAAGCCGATCTACGGGTTCTACGGCCTCTTCTGCCACCAGCGCGCCGACCGCAGCTTCTTCGTGCTCGGACGGAAGATGGCCTGCTGCCAGCGCTGCTTCGCGATCTACGGGTCGATCTTCCTGATGGGGCTCCTCTTCGCGGTCGTCCGGCGCCCCGCGCGGCCGATGTGGTCGTGCTCTCGCTGCCGATCGCGGTCGACGCCTTCGCGCAGATGGCCGGTTTCTGGGCGAGCACCGCGGCGACCCGGACGCTGACCGGCGCCATGTTCGGCGCCGCGGTCTGCTGGGCCCCGCTGCCGTATTTCGAGCGGGGATTCGTCGAGATGCAGGGGATTTTGAGAAACAAGATATAAGAGGTAAGAAATAAATGAACGCGGGGAGCGGCTGTGATCAGAACGCGTTCCGGTTTTCCTTATCTCTTATTTCTTATCTCTCATCTCTTCTCCATCAACACCTCCGCGAACAACGTCGCCAGCTGGCGTTGGATCGCGATGGGGAGGGCGTCGAGGGTCGGGCGGCTTTGGGGCCGGAGATTGAGGCGAAGGGTCCAGAGGCGGCGGGCGTCGTCGCGGGTGAGGGCGTCGGCGGGGTCGTGGGGGACGCTCCAGCGGCGGCAGAGCTCGCCGATCTCGGCGTGGGGCAGGGGGAGGAAGGCGGTTTCGATGAAGGTGACGCCGGGCGGGAGCGGCGCGCCGGGCATGGACGACCCGGCCTCGGCGGCGGGATGGACGGGGAGGATCCCGCTTCCGGAGTGGTGGCCGTTCATCCCGTTCGGCGCCGCGCCGTTCACCCCGGCGAGGGGTGGCTCGATCCCCGTGGCGACTGCGGTCGGCGGGCGAACGGCGATCGCGAGACCGGACTCCGCGTCGGAGGCGTCCAGTTCCGAGTCCGGGCGGCGGGTCCAGAGGTAGCCGGCGAAGATCACCGCGACCCCGATCGCCATGGGGATGTACAGATACTCGCGGTGGCCGAAGCGGGTGAGGGTGCCGCCGAGCGCGACCACGACGGTGCCCGCGGCGATCAGCGAGCAGCCGATCATCCGGTTGCGGAAGACGCCCTGCCGCTTGAATCTCCAGGCCGAGTGGACGAGTCCGCCGACGATGACGACGGTCCCGAGCCCGTTGATCCCGGCCGCCAGCGCGACGAGGCCAGGGCCCCGCTGGATGGCCTCCCAGCCGTCGCCCGCGAGTCTGCCCTGATCGACCTTCGCGTTCCAGACCACCGTCGCGGAGAGGGCGGTGATCAGGAGCGCGGCCCCCGGCGCGACCGCGGCGATCCGCTTCGGCGCCAGCAGGTAGAGCTCCCCCAGCGCGAGGAAGCCGACGACGAGCACGGCGCCGGTCAGGTAATAGACCCGGGCGAGCGCGGCGGTCCAGCCGAGGAGCGAACCCGCGACCTCCGCCCCCGCGGCGACCGCGAAGAGCGCGAAGGCGATGATCCAGGCGATCTTGTCGGGGCGGGGTCGACGCAGCGCGTCGCGGACGATCGCGGCGGCGCAGACGAGGCTGACGAGGGCGGAGAAGGCGGGAAAGACGATCAAGGCGGTCTCGACGCTCCGTTCCAACGCCGAGGGGCGCTAGCGGGATTCTACCCCTGCGGAGGAGCGGGGCGCCTGCTCTGGGTCACCGACGGGCCGGCGAGACGTGAGCCGGCGCCGGAGGCCGACCCCGGGATCCTATTTCGCCTGGTCCCGCAAAAAGGCGAGGATGTTGATCAGCTGCCGATCGGAGATGTCGACGGTGGTGTAGGGGCCGGGCGGAACGGGGTGCTTCGTGCCCTTGCGGATCAGGTCCTGAAGCTGGCCGTCGGAGAGCGCCACCGACGGGTTCGCCGGGCCTTTGAGCGCTGGGGCGCGCCCGGCGCCGCTCGCCTGATGGCAGCCGAGGCAACGCAGCTGAAACGCCGATTTCCCCTGGACCACATCGCCCGCGGCGGCCAGCGAGGCCGGGCTGCCGTTCGCGCCGGGGCTGCCTAGCGCCGCCCTCGCCTGGGCGCGTCTGGTGCCTTCGGCGATGGCAGAGGAGGTTCCCGTCGCGACAGAACCGGCGCTGAGCGTCGGGGTCGGGGTGATGCCGAGCGCGGCGTCGATCTGGCGGTCGCTGGCCCGGCCGCAGGCGACCGCGACGACCGCGATCCCGATCGTCATGAGCAGGAACGTCACGCGCATCCGCATGCTGGCTCTCCACTCCGTCCACGCTCCGGACCCCGGAGCCGCGGGCGGGTCTGCGTTTCGTTGCGCGTCGATGTGCATGGAATCGTGCCGGAGCATAGCAACTGGACTTCGTCGGTGTCAACGCACCCAAAGAGGAAACGACATCCGCGTCCTAACGCGGCAGGCAGCCCCGCTGGCGGGGCTGCCTGCGGATCACGGCACCGAGAAGGAGATCTCGCCGAGGACGTCGTCGATCAGCCAGCGGCCGTCGACGGCGACGAAGGTCATGAAGAAATGTTTGGGCACGGGGATGCCGGGATAGTGCAGCGACAGCGTCGCCCCGGCTCGGCCGTCGGGGAAGATGCGGACGTCGCGGACGTCGATGATCCCCGTCCACCGCTCCGCCGGGAACGGCGTCGGCGAGGCGCGGTCGGCGAGGAAATTGAGCAGGAGTGCGTCGCCCATCGCGTCGAGACGACGGATCGCGGCGTCGCTGTAGAGGGCAAGCACACGGCCCAGATCGTTGCGGTTGAAGCAGGCGACGTACTGATCGATCAGCTCGGCGACCGCGATCGCGATCTGCGGATCGGCCGGCGTGCCTTTCGGCAGGACGCCGATCGGCTTGGCCGGAGCGGCGGGCGCCGTTGCGTCGGGCGTGGCGACGATGCGGCCCATGTCGCCGGGCCGCATTGGCTCCGCGGTGCAGCGTCCAGGCGACGGAACGTACGGCGCCGCGGTCGGCGTCGCCTTCTGCGCGGACACGGAGGACGCGTTCGTCAATACCAGACACAGAGCGGCAAACCATTGAAACGCCGATCGGCTCATCGATTCTTCGCTTCCCGCTTGTCTCGGAGACGGATCTGAAGACCGGAGCGGCTCACGAGGCGGCGGTCGGTGAGCCCGAGGTGAGGCTGGGCGGGGTGCAGCCAAGAATAGGGCCGATCTTGGCGAGGAAGGCGGGGTCGCCGCCGCGCCGCTCGGAGCCGCCCAACGAGAGGCCGTAGGTGCCGGTTTTCCCGGCCGGCTCGTCGATCGCGACCAGATAGAAACCGCCGTCGAGCGCTTTCCGGATGGCGGGGCCGGTGGCGTAGGTGGTTTTGGTGAAGGGCTCGTAGAAGGTTCCCCAGGCGTCCGCCGTCGCCGTCGCCGCGGGGGTCGCGATGGGGGATCGCAGACGGTCGATCGCCGCGGCAATCTCGGTCGCGGAGAGATTGGGCCCGAGCAGCGTCATGCGGGGTCGGAAGGCGGCGCAGGCCGGGACGTCCGGCACGACGACCTGCAGATCGGCCGAAAAGTCGGCAGGCGCCTCGAGGCTGTAGAGGTCGATACGGCCGGCGTCGACGAAGCCGCCGTAGATGACCTGCGAGGTGCGGAGGTCCTTGATCCGATAGGCGTGCGCGGGGTCCGGCGAGCCGTTCAGATTGAACCAGGGGCGGTGGGCCGAGGCGCCGGAGACCGCGATCGAGGCGGCCAGGAGCGCGACGGCCACCGCGCTCGGCGATCTGTGGGTGGTCATGACGGCCTGGCCTCCTGGAGAAACGGGGGCGGTCGCGATGCCGGGCAGTCCAACCGCCCTGCCTGGCCGCGGTCGGAACGGGGCCGCGATCCTTCGTGCCTCAATGGTCGGACACAGGCATGTGCCTGGCATGCTGGACCGACGAAATTCTTCCTGCGTCAGGATGACAAGTGGAGCGCGTCTCCTCGGCGGTCATCCTGAGGCACGAAGGATCTTGTCACCCTCATTCCCCATCGCCAATCCCGCGCAACCCTCGGTTACGACATCAAGACTTTCTTGGTGCCGAGGAGCAGACGGCCGCGCTTCTGCTGAAGGGCCTGGATCTGCTCGGGGGTGTAGTCGAAGAGGCCGCCCTGGGTTTTGATGCCGAGCTTGCCTTCGGCGACTTTGCCGGTGATGGTGCTGCTGATGCCGGAGGCGTTGCTGAGATTCTCGTTGAGATAGCCGGCGACCGCAGTGTAGATGTCGAGTCCGGCCATGTCGAGCAGCTCCAGCGGGCCGATCACGGCGAGCTTGTAGCCTATTCCCCACTTGGTGATCTTGTCGATGTCCTCGGCGCTGGCGACGCCCTCGTCGAGCAGGTGCAGCGCCTCGCGCATGATCGCGTAGAGGATGCGGTTCTCGACGAATCCGGCGATGTCCTTCTTCACTTCGGCGGGGACCATGCCGACCTTCTCGACCATCGCCCAGGTGGTGTCGACGGCCTCCTGCGAGGTCTTTCCGCCGCGGATCACCTCGATCACCGGGATCACGTGGGGCGGATTGGACCAGTGCATGCCGACGACGCGCGACGGGTCCGAGACGGCCTCGCCGAGTTTGGTGATCGGGATGCCGGAGGTGTTCGAGGCGAAGACGACGCCCGGCTTGGCGGCGGCGTCGAGCTGCTTCAACACCTCGCTCTTGATCTCCGCCCGTTCGGGCACGGTCTCGACGATGAAGTCGGCGTCCTTGACGGCCTCGGCGAGGTCGCCGGTGTACGAGAGGTTGGCGCGGCCGGCCGCGGCCTCCTCCTCGGTGCAGAATCCGCCGCCGATCAGGGTCTTGTAGAAGAAGTCGACGGTGCCCTTCGCCTTCTCGAGCTGCTCGGGCCTGATGTCGAAGAGCGTCGTCTGGAACCCGGAGCGGGCGAAGGTCGCCGCCATTCCGGGACCCATGGTTCCCGCGCCGATCACTGCGACGTTCTTGATCTGGTCCGCGTTCATATCTGCCTCCAATTGATCCTGGTATCGAGGACGAGTGACTGATCGGTGTGGAAGTGTCTCGTGCCAGAGTGCTGGTGCGTCGCTGAAGCCCCCTAACCCCCCAGCCCCCTTCCCCGAGCGTCGGGGGGAAGGGGGAG
>JBPCRG010000360.1:0-2865 GCA_050997095.1 Thermomicrobiales bacterium
ACGTGATCCAGCCGCGGATCCAGTCGCGCGCGGTTGAGCTCGACCCCTTCCTGATCGTCGTTGCCGCGATCTTCGGCGGAACCCTGATCGGCATCGTCGGCGCGCTGGTAGCGATTCCCTTTGCGGCCGCGTTGCAGATTGCGGTGCGCGAGTACCTCAGCTTCCGCACCAGCGCCTCTGACGTTCTCCTGCCTCCCGGGGCCGACCTGGGGAAGGGCCCCGATCGACCCTCCGACCCGCTGGCACCGGAGTTCGACCCCGACGCCGGTTAGCTCCGAGGGCCGCAAGCGCGTCCGTCCCGCTCAAGCGATCGGCGCGAGCGTCCGATCAGGGAGGGGAATGGCTGGCTTCGACTTCGCAGAGGTCCTCACCCGCATGGTTGAGGTACGCGCGTCTGACGTGCACCTGACCCCTGGCTTTGCCCCCGCGATCCGCGTCCGCGGCCGGATCGTGCCGATGGAGGGCCAGGACCCCCTCACCCCCCAGCAGACGCGCGAGATCGTCTACGCGATCCTCAACGACGACCAGCGCAAGCGCTTCGAGAACAACCTGCAGCTCGACTTCGCTTATGCGATTCCCGGGGTCGCCCGCTTCCGCGTCAACTGCTTCTTCCAGCGGGGAGCGGTGAGCGCCGCGTTCCGCCACATCCCGCAGCAGATCAAGAGCCTCGAGGACTTGGCGCTGCCACCGATCCTCGAGGAGTTCACCAAAAAGCCGCGCGGCTTCGTGCTTGTCACAGGCCCGACCGGCTCGGGCAAGACGACGACGCTGGCAGCGATGCTCGACCGGATCAACCGCGAGCGCGAGGAGCACATTCTCACGATCGAGGACCCGATCGAGTTTCTCCACGGCCATCAGCGTTGCATCGTCAACCAGCGCGAGATCGGCGCCGACGCCCCAGACTTCGCGCTCGCGCTGAAGGCGGCGTTGCGGCAGGACCCCGACGTGATCCTGGTCGGCGAGATGCGCGACCTGGAGACGGTCTCGACGGCCCTGACCGCCGCCGAGACCGGCCACCTCGTCTTCGCCACCCTGCATACCCCGTCGACCGCGCAGACCGTGGACCGGATCATCGACGTCTTCCCAGCCGGCCAGCAGGCGCAGGTTCGGATGCAGCTCTCGATCGCGCTGCAGGGGATCATCACCCAGCAGCTCCTGCCGACCGCCGACGGCTCCGGGCGCGTCTGCGCTTGCGAGGTGCTGATCCCGACGCCCGCGATCCGTAACCTGATCCGCGAGGGCAAGTCACACCAGATCTACTCCGCGATCCAGACCTCGGGCGCGACCGGGATGCAGACGATGGACGCCCACCTGGCTCAGCTCGTGCGCCAGGGCCGGATTACCCGTGAGCTCGCCGAGGAGCGCGCCTCGGTGCCCGAGGAGCTCCGCCGACTGCTGGGCGTGGGGCCGATGAACGGCGCGGCGGCCTACCAGGGCGCCGCGGCGTCTCTGGGAACGCCTGTCTGAGATGAGCAACTTCGCTTTCCGCGCGGTTGACCTCGCCGGGATCCCCTCCCGCGGCGAGCTCGAGGCCGGCTCGAAGTCTCAGGTCACCGAGCAGCTCCGCCAGCGCGGGCTGATCGTCCTCGACGTCTCCGAGAAGCGCGAGGCGATGAAGGTCGACGCTTTCATGGACCGTTTCCGTCGCATCGACATGCGCGAGCTCTCGGTGTTCTCGCGCCAGTTCGCGACCCTGATCTCCTCGGGGATGCCGATGTTGCGCTCCCTCTACACACTCGAGGACCAGACCGAGGACGACAAGATCAAGGAGGCGATCGGCGGCCTGCGGGCCGACGTCGAGGCGGGCAGCTCGGTCGCCGACGCGATGGAGCGCCGGCCGCAGATCTTCGATCCCCTCTATCGCTCGATGGTCAGGGCGGGGGAGGGCTCGGGCCGGCTCGAGCAGGCGCTCGACATGGTCGCGATGCAGCTCGAGAAGCTCGACGCCCTGCGGCGCCAGATCAAGTCGGCGATGGTCTACCCGGCGCTCGTATTCACCTTCGCGGCGCTGGTGATGATCGCCGTCGTCGCGTTCATCGTGCCTGTCTTCGTCGGGCTCTTCGAGGAGCTCGCCAGCGAGAATCCCGGGGAGAGCGCGTCCTTGCCGGTGATGACCCAGATCACCGTCGGCGCCTCGAACCTGGTCACCGGCTCGTGGTTCATCGTCTTTCCGGCGATGGGGCTGATGGCCTTCGCGTTCTTCCAGTGGAAGAAGACCGAGCGCGGCCGCTACCAGTGGGACTCCTTCAAGCTGAAGTTCCCGATGAAGATCGGAGACGTCGTCCAGAAGGTGGCGATCGCTCGCTGGTCGCGAGTTTTCTCGGGCACGATCAGCGCCGGCGTGCCGATCCTCCAGGCCGTCAAGATCGCCGGCGAGACGGCCGGAAACGCGGTCGTCGCGCAGGCGATGGAGGACGTCTATGCCTCCGTCAGGCGCGGCGGCACGATCGCCGCGCCGCTCGCGAAGGCCGACGTCTTCCCGACCATGGTCACCCACATGGTCTCCGTCGGTGAGGAGACCGGCCAGCTCGAGCACATGCTGAGCAAGATTGCCGACTTCTACGAGGCCGAGGTCGACGCCAAGGTCAAGGCGCTGACCTCGCTGATCGAGCCCGTCATGATCATCTTCGTCGGCGGCGCCGTCGGCTTCATCGTGATCTCGATGTACCTGCCGATCTTCAGCCTCTACGACAAGATCCGCTGAGCGGCGGCGCGCGGCGACTGCCGCGAACCGTCCTCTATAGGGACGTAAAGCGCCACCCGATCCGAGCAGCCGTCAGGATCTTCGGTCATGAGCCTGCTCGAAGCAATCCTCGTCCTGATCGCCGGCTTCGCCGCGGGGACGATCAATGGGGTGATCGGCTC
>JBPCRG010000366.1:0-4760 GCA_050997095.1 Thermomicrobiales bacterium
CCGTTGGCGCTCGGATTGACGCTGGCGATCGCGGTCTTCGTCAACCTCGCCTTCGTGCTGCTGATCTTCGGACAGCGAATCGGCCTATGGCTGGCGGACCGGGTCGGTCTGGGCTCGACCTTCACCACGTTCTGGGGCGTCGGCAGGGCGGTGCTCGCCGTCGCCGCGGTCCTGTTCGTCCTCTCCCTGCTCTATGGCTACGGCCCGAATCTCGACCGGCCATACCGCTGGATCACCTTGGGCTCGATCGCCGCGACCCTGCTTTGGCTGGCCGCGGTCGCGGGGTTCGGACTCTTCCTCCGGGTCGCGAACCCGGGCCAGACCTACGGTGCGGTCGGCAGCGTGATCGTCCTGCTGGTCTTCCTGAACCTGACCGCGGTCATCTTCCTCCTCGGGGCCGAGATCGACGCGCTGACGGCGTCCCGGCGGACATCCGCGGAGCCTCCCGAGGCTCCGGCGACGTGACCCCGGCGCAGCGGCGGCCGCCATCCAGCGGGCTGCCGCCGTTCGCATCGCCAATGCGGGGGCAGCCTGCCGAGTGTCCGCTTCAGGCTGCGGCCGATGCGTCCGCGGCGTTCGCGTGGGCGTGGAGGCGGGAGCGACCGTGGCGCATCCATTGAACGTGGTGATGATCCCATCGGTCTCCGGCGGACTCGGCCATGTCGCGCGCTCCCTGAAGCTGGCGCGGGCGCTGGAGCGCGCCGATCCGTCGCTGCGCATCTCCTACGCGCTCGACGAGCTCAACCTCAGGCCGATCAACGCCGAGGCGGTCGCGCGGACGGGGTACCCCTACCGGATCGTGCCGAACCCGGTGCGCCATGAGCGCGACGACGCGATCCGCGAGGTCCTCGGCGACGCCGACGTGGTGATCGACGACACCAACCGCCGGTTCATCCCGTACCGCCGGATCCTGCCCCGCCTCCGCACCTGGATCTCCGTGCCGATGCCGCCGCTGTGGGACGAGCTGTTCATGGACGGCCCGCTGCTTGAGCGCGTCGACCACATCCTCTACACCTATCCCCCGATCATGCCCGTGCCCGAGGAGCTCGACCGGTTCCGCGACAAGTTGACGGTCACCGGACCGCTCGTCGACGACGACATGCCGAGCCGGGCCGAGGCGCGTCGTCGGCTCGCCCTCGATCCCGACGGGACGTGCATCACCTACGCTCCGCGCGGCTTCCCCTTCGGTCCGTGGTTCGGTCTGCGCGTGCTCAACGGCGTCGTCGGCGGCTTCATCCGGATGCGACGTCGGGACCCCGACCTCACGCTCAACCTGCTGGCCGTCCCCGATCCGAAGGCGGTCCAGCCGCGGGGCGTGCCTCCGCTCGCCTCGATCGACGGGGTCGTGCTCCACGGGGTCGTCTCGCCGGAGACCGCGCGCGACCACACCGCGGCGGCCGATCTCGCGGTGGTGGAGGCGACCACGTCCCTGTTCGACGCGGCGGTCGCCCGGACTCCGGTCGTGATGGTGCCGGGCCTGATCTACGAGACGTGGCTCGAAGGCACCTGGGTCAACGAATGCGGGGCCGGCGTGGTCATGCGCCCGGAGGAGGTGACCCACCTGAGCATGGAGCGGAGCATGCGCAAGGCGCTCACGCCCTCCGCCGCCGCGATCCGCACCGCCCGCCTCGCCGAACTCGTGGGCAGCGGGGGCGCGGACTGCGCGGCGCAGGCGGTGCTGCGCGTCATCGCGGAGACGGTCGGCGGACGCTCCGTCCTCGCCCGGTAGCCGCAAGCGCCCGAGGTCGGAGCGGCAAATAGACGGGACAGCCCGGCTGGACCGTCCCGTCTCCGTCTGTCGCGTTGACGGGATTAAGCGTTCGAGCCGCCCGAAGGGGCCGACGTGCTCCAGTCGCGCATCGCCTGCTCGCCGGGGCGGTCGACATGGACATGCTCGTCGACCCGGGTCACCCAGCTCATCGGAATCCAGTGGTGCTGGCCCTGCTCGTCCTTGGTCAGCTTGATGCTGCCGCCGTCCATGTGGTCGACGGTCGCGAACTGGCCGCCGTCCGAACAGACGACCGGCATGTGCTCCTGGATCTTGCTCGCGTTGTCCATCTCTCTCAGCCTCCTGACGTGCAGGCAAATCGCCTGCCGTCGACAGGCGCAGGGTCCGTGCCACGACGTCGGCATAAGGATGGCAGAGTGCTCCGTGCATCCATCAATCGGCAAGCCGCCGTTGACGACGCCTTGCCCCCACCCGTCATTCCGAGCGGAGCCCGCAGGCGGAGTCGAGGAATCTCTTCGACCGCAGGGAGAACCGTCTTCGGGCCAAGCAACGGCAGATGACGATGCACGGACTACTGAGACAGTCGGACGAATGCCAGATCACGCGCGCTCGCATCCGCACGGGCTCCATCGGGAAACGGGACCGTCAGCGGACGCCGCACGCGAGGGCGGGGCCGGTCGTCCGCATCCAGACCTGCAGTTCCTCAAGTTCCTCGTCGTCGAGGACGAACCGTCTGCCGCAGCTCGGGCAGGCGACCGCGCTGGAGCAGTCGCCGCGGGATTCGCACCACTCAAGGAGATCGCCGTAGGCGCCGCACCCGCCGTCGCAGAAATGCGCGACGATCGTCTGGATGCTGGCGCTGAAGAGGGGGGAGGACTCACGTTCCGATGATTGGTGGACGAGCATGACCACGCCTCCGTTCATGGTGAACGCGACGGCGCAGCGACGATTCGAGGCCGTCGGTCCAAGCATCCTACCGCTTTGCGCCGAAATTGCAACCCTGCGCGCAAGATCGCGCGGGTCCCGATGCCGAAAACGTGGTGCGGCCGCCTATCCGGATCGCCGATCCCCGTCCGGACGGCTCTCCTCGAGCGAGCGGAACGCGGGCCAGGCCGCCTCGATGACGGCCGTGCCGAGCATCCCCGCCGCGATCAGCAGCAGGACCGCCCGCAGGCCCACGGCGGCCAGGCCGAAACCCGCCAGCAGCACGCCCAGCGGCGCCGCCGTCAGCACGATCCCGGATATGGCGCCGAAGACCCGCGCCCGGTATTCCGCAGGCACCCGCTCCTGCATCACGGTCGTGATCATGGGATTGAGCGAGCCTGCGGCGTAGCCGAAGACCGCCATCGCGGCCGCCAGTCTCGGCTCGGTCGCCAGCGCGCCGACGGCCAATCCCAGCACGACCGTCGCCACGAACAAGGATGGCAGCCGACGAAATCGCGCGCCGACGGCTCCGAAGGTGAGCGCGCCGAGCAGCTCTCCGCCGCCGACCGCCGAGATCAGGAGTCCCAACACCCGGGAACTGTCGTAGACGCTTCGCGTGAACACGGGCAGCACGACCGAGCCGAGCGACGCGGTAAAGAAATTCGCGAACCCGCCGAGCGCCAGGATGCCGACGATCACGCGGTCGCGCCGGAGGAACCGCACCCCGTCCAGGAACTCCGGACAGTAGGCGTTGCGCGCCCGGGACGGCGCGTCGGCGGGAACGAGCCGCCAGACGATCAGCGCCGAGGCGACGAAGGTCGCGGCGTCGACCAGCAGGACGTCGCTCGGTCCGATGAACGCGATCAGCACCCCGGCCAGCAAGGGACCGACGAGGGCGGCGCCGCTCTGGATCGCCTGAGCGGCGCCGTTCGCCCGCTCCAGCGTCCAGCCGGCCCGCGCCGACAGGTCCGGCTGGAGCGCCTGCCGCGCTGCACTGCCGGGCGAATCGAGCGCCGCCCCGAGAAACATCAGCACCAGCAGCTGCCAGAAGGCGAGACCGACGGTCCGGTAGAGCAGCGGCACGGCCGCGACGGTCAGCCCGCTGACGAGATCGGCGAGGATGCTCATCCGCCGGTTGCCGACGCGGTCGACGATCGCCCCGCCGAACACGGACGCGAGCGCGGTCGGCGCGAGCGTGGCGAAGGCGACGGCTCCGGTCCGGGCGGCGCTGCCGGTGGTCTCCAGGACGAACCACGGGACGGCGATCGCGGTCAGCGTGTTGCCGACGAGCGAGACCGCGTTCGCCGAGAGCAGCGCCACGATCGGCAGATTGTCCGTCCGCGCCGTGTTCACGCGCGTCTCGTCACGGCATGGCCGGTCGCCCTCATGGTTGCGGGGAGCGCGAGCGATGATAGCGTTTCGCGCCGGATCTTCGGGACCGCTCGGATATACTCCACGTCGAAGGACAAAGGGGTCGGAAAACGTCGGCTCCGCCGCGGGCCAAGGGGAGAACGAGCATGACGGAGTTCCTCGTCGGGGACAAGGTGCAGGTCGCCCTGCCCCAGGGGTACAGCAAACGTGGCGTCAAGGGCATCAGCGTCCTCTTCACCACCTCGATGGAAGCCCGGTTCGAGGGCGCGGTCGGCGTCATGACCCAGATCAACCCGCGCGGGCCGCACACCGTCCATCAATATCTGGTGGATTTCCGGAAATACGACAACGGCAAACTCGGCCTCCCATGGCAGGCGCAGTGGTTCCGGGAGGAATGGCTGAGCCTGATCGAGCGCACCCCGTACGATCCCGCCGTCGTGGGCGCCGAGCGGTCCGACGCCCCGGTCCAGACGTCGACGGCGCAGGCCGAGCACAGCACGGCGGCCGGATCCAAGTCGGGCTGGGCGACCGACGCGGAGAAGACCCCCGGCCAACAGGACGAGGAGGGCGCGAAACTCGCGGCCTCTGATCCCGACGACGCGACGTTGGCCGCCACACTCCCCGACGGGCCTTCCGGATCGGACGCGGGCGCCGCGCCGCGAGCAGACGGTTCGCTCGGGACGGGCGCGGACGAGCCGGGGTCGGGCGAGGCGCGCGCACCCGAAGTGCGGCGCGC
>JBPCRG010000384.1:0-4928 GCA_050997095.1 Thermomicrobiales bacterium
CAAGCGTGCAGGAGAAGATCAGGTCGCGCAGAAACAGGACGCCGCCCGGCCGCAGCATCGCCGCCATCCGCTGGAGCGCGATCGCCTTCCAGAAATCCGGCAGGTGGTGCAGCACGTGCCGCGAATGGACGATGTCGGCCGGCCCGCCGGTATGGTCGTAGCTCAACAGCCCGGCGTGGACGCATTCGAGGTTGGCGAGGCCGGACTCCCGGGCACGGTCGCGAAGGACTGCCAGCATCGCCGGCGACACATCGACCGCCACGACCCGGCGGCAGCGTCGGGCGGCGGCCAACGCCAGCTCTCCGGTGGCGGCCCCGAGATCGACGAGGGTGCTCGTGCCGTCGAGACCGATGGTCCCGAGGTGCGCGACCTCGGCCGCCCAATCGACCCCGGCCTTGCGGTCGTAGGCCGCCGCGTACGCCGAATCGAGATGCTCCGGTTCGGCGTGCGCGAATTCGTCCAGGTGCCACGCGGCAGCGGTCATCGAGCCCTCCCGTGAATGGTCTCCCGGGGGCCCCTACCGTGCCCGGCCCCGCCAAGTATCCTCCAGGTTGCTTCCAGGCGCTCCATGATGACCGCACCGCGGGCGACGGGCGTCAGCTGACCGTCTCTTCGCCTGTTCGACCCCGCCGGGCACTCCCGGGCATCTGCCCAGGCGCCTCCCGTCCGACGCGCGCCGTCAAACTAGCAACTCGTCTCCTGTTTCGAAGTCTCGTCGCCTGTCCGGATATCCTGCGACTTGGGCGATATCCTCCCGAGGCGGCGATTGAAGTTCGTTGCCCAGGACCCGGCCATCAAAAAAAACCGGC
This sequence comes from Thermomicrobiales bacterium, assembly GCA_050997095.1. GTDB lineage: Bacteria > Chloroflexota > Chloroflexia > Thermomicrobiales > UBA6265 > JBPCRG01. The sequence continues at coordinate 810 of JBPCRG010000384.1, forward strand.
TCGTGGAAGAGAAAGTCCTCAGGGTCTTTGACCGGTCCGAAACAGTTGCGGCCGAGCGTCCTCGCTCTCCTGACGATCACCATCGCCCGATGCACGGTGCGCGCGTCCTCTCGCTGGCGCGGGCGATCGGCCTTCGCGTCGGTCGCTTTCGCGGTTTACGAGTCAGAAATCGCCATGAGTGGGGACCTACGAAGATCCCTTCCGACTTCGGGATCTCATTAATGCCTTTTTTCGTTCGCTCTTAGCTTGTGATTTCACCCAATGAGGCGCCACGCCAGAGTAGTTGCCGTCGGTGCCTCATTGGGTTAAATCACAAGCTTAGAACCGGCGTGCGGGGCCTCCGTCGGTTGCCCCCTCCCTGGAGCCTCCGGCGAAGTGAAGCTGCCTGGCTGCGATCGCCCGCCGGCCCCCGAAACGGGTCGCCGGTGGCTGCCGAAAGCTCGGTGTTGTTTCTGCGGTCGGACGGTAATAAAATTTCATGACGTGCCGAGTGGCGGACGCGGTCTGAACCGCAGCGGTCGGGTGCTTGCCTCCGCCTGACCGACTTCAAAAGGAGTGTGTAAGTGGTCGAACGATTGACCCCCGCACGTCTGGTCTATGAGATGGTCACGGCGGCTGATCCGCGCGTTTCCCCGAACGGAAAGCTGGTCGTCTACACGCTGGTGACCGCCGACGCCGCGACGGCTCGCGTCGAACGCCAGCTCAGGCTGTGTGACACCGATGGCGGCAACGCCCGGGCGCTCACGCTGGCAGGCACGAGCAATTCCAGCCCGCGTTGGTCGCCAGGGGGCGGGACGATAGCCTACCTCTCCGACCGCGCCGGCGGGACAGGCATCTTCGTGTTGCCGATGGACGGCGGGGATCCGATCAAGGTCACCCGACACGACGTCGGGATCGGCGGGCTGGCCTGGTCGCCCGATGGCCGTTCCCTCGCTTACACCGTCTTGGTCGATCCGGCGAATCCTGATGAGGCAGCGCGTCCCGTCAATTTCCCTGCGCCGATCCGCGTGACGCGGAGAAGCGACTACAAGCAGGACACGGACAATCGTGGCTTCCTCGGCGATTTGCGCTCTCACCTCTGGGTGGTCGAGGTCGAGACCGGGGAGCGCCGCTGCCTGACCGACGGCCCGACCGATCATCTCCACCCCGCCTGGTCACCCGATGGCCGCCTGATCGCCGTCCAGCTGCCGAACCGCAACCACATCTGCGCTCAGCTCGGAATAGTCCCGGCGGCCGGAGGCGGTGTCACGGTGATCGGCCCGGAACTCGGCGTGATCGAGGCCTGGGCATGGTCGCCCGGTGGGGATCGTATCCTCCTGGCCGGGGACACCGAGCGCAGCTGGCAAAACGACTTTTTCATCTATGAAGCCAAAAGCCGCGAGCTGAAGCGGCTGACCACCGATCTCGAATGCCTTCCCTCGTACAGTTGGTCGCTTTACGTCCCGCCGGCCCAGCCGGTTTGGCTGAACGACCGTGAGGCGCTCTTCGCCGCCACGCTCCACGGCTCCGGAGGGCTCTTCCGGATCGACACCGCGAACGGCCACGTGCGGCACGAGCACGACTTCCACGCCCAGATCTCGGGATTCGGCATCGACGAGGCGCATCGCGTGGTGGCCGTCGGCAGCAGCGCGCCGGAGCATGCCGGCGAGATCGTTGTCTTCGACCGAGGTCCGGGCGCGGAGCGCCGGATCAGCGGTCACAACGACGCCGTACTCCGGAAAGCGCCCCCCGCCGCGGTCGAGCGTTTCCAGATCGAGCGCGGCAGTCTGACGATTGACTGCTGGCTGCTCAAGCCGCACGGCTTCGACCCGGGCAAACGCCACCCGCTTGTGATCGATGTCCACGGCGGCCCGAACTGGTGGTACGGCGACGACTTCGGCCCTATCCGGCAGCTGCTGGCCAGCCACGGCTACCTCGTCGTCTACGCGAATCCGCGGGGATCGACCAGCTACGGACGAGAATTCGCCCAGCTGGTCACCCGAGATTGGGGGAATGAGGACTTCCAGGACCTGATGGCCGCGGTCGACACCGTGCTGGAGCGCCCCTATGCCGATCGTGGACGGACGGGGATATACGGCTACAGCTATGGCGGCTTCATGAGCTCGTGGACGATCGGGCAAACGGATAGATTCAAGGCGGCGGTCATCGGCGCGCCGGTCTTCGATCTCGAGTCCTTCTACGGCACCAGCGACATCGGCTACGTCTGGGGCGTTCAACAGTTCGGGGGCACTCCGCACGAGATCCCGGAGTGGTACAGAACGCATTCCCCTTCGACCCACGCCCACCGTGCGACGACCCCGACTCTCATCCTCCATGGCGAAGCGGATGAACGCTGTCCGATCGGCCAAGGCGAGCAACTTTACACCGCGCTTCAGGACGCCGGCTGTGAGGTCGAGTTCGTCCGGTACCCCGGGCAGTCGCACCTCTTCCTTTGGGAGGGCGAGCCGAGTTACGTCGCCGACTTCTACGCCCGCACGCTCGCATGGTTCGAAGGCCGGCTGGGATGAGGTTCATGGGCCGACGACGATTCGGACCTGAATCCACGGAAGAAACCTCGGGGGCTTTCCAGAAGCGTCATCGCGATGAATCGCCAAACGCTGGCGCGTCGGATCGTCGACCGTCGCCGCCGGGGACTGAACGAATCTCGATTTGGCAGCGCCCGCTCTGCAACCTATGTCTTCTTGCCAATGCGCGACCGCGAGTCTGCGTCGAGGATGCCCGCGAGCGTTTACAGAACGGGCTGGACGGGCTATCATGTGCGCACACGAAAAGACCCTCACGTATTGGCCAGCTGTCGATTTGAAAGCTCGAGCTGCGACGCCGGACCGGCGCGCGTATCTTCGAGGTTCCTGATTCTCGGATCGGCGGACGAAACTCGGAGAAGGGCGGCGAAATCATGCTGGCTCACGTTAATGGCGCCGGAATTTATTTCGACGTCGAGGGAATGGGGCTCGCTCCCCTCGGAACCAAGATGGTCGAGAAGGAAGCGTGCTTCGTCCTGCACGGCGGCCCGGGCATGGATCACAGCTACTTCAAGCCGTGGCTCTCGCCCTTGGCGGAGAACATGCAACTCGTTTACGTGGACCACCGCGGGACCGGCCGGTCGGAGCGCGTCGCCCTGGAAACCTGCACGATCGAGCAAATGGCCGACGATCTCGAGGCGTTGCGCGAGCTTCTCGGGCTCGGCATGGTCAATCTCCTCGGCAATTCCTTCGGCGGGTTCTTGGCGCAGATCTACGCGGTCCGCCACCCGCAGAGCATCCGTCGCGTCATCCTCGTCAGCACCTCGCCCAGTCACGAGTTCTATCCGGCGGCGGAGAAGGAGCTGGAGCGGACGGGCACGTCGGAGCAGAAAGCGGTCGCGGGCGACCTCTTCGCGGGCCGGATCGAGACCGAAGAGGAATTCATGCGGTGGTGGGAGATCATGATGCCGCTCTATTTCGCCCATTGGGACGCGAAGCGAGGTGATGAGATGATCAAGCGCGGCGTCGACAATCCGAAAGTCGCCGCCTACATGTTCCGCCACGAGATCCCGAAGTTCGACGTTCGCGGCCACCTGAAGTCGATGAAAGTGCCGACCCTGGTGATCGCCGGCAGGCGCGACTGGGTCACGCCGGTCGGTGAGTCCGAGATCATTGCCGACGGCATCCCCGGCAGCGAGCTTGTGGTCTTCGAGGAGAGCGGCCACATGCCTTTCATCGAGGAGCAGGAAAAATTCGTCTCGGCGGTCCGGCGCTTCATCTCGGCGTGAAGGTGGTGTCTCGGGTGAAAACATCGTAGGAGGCAGTCAGTGGGGAAATGGACGAGGAGTCCACCCGGCACGTCGATCGCTCAATTCCTGGCCATCCCCCGTCGCCTCACCAAGGAGAAGCAGCATGGCTCGTCGTGACATAGATGCGGAGCTGATCGCGAAAGTGCGTACGTTCAACCTCACGCGGCGCGGATTCATCGGCGCGGGCGCGGCCGTCGCCGGATTGACGATCATCGGCAACAACGACATCCTCGCCGCCGGCCGCGGCGCCCCTGGCGCGAGCCTCGGACGCCGCCACGACCAGCCGAAGCCGGGCGGCACCCTCAAAATCGCCACCTCGACCGATCCGGTCGGGCTCGACCCGATGA
>JBPCRG010000397.1:0-2585 GCA_050997095.1 Thermomicrobiales bacterium
TCCGACGACGATCTCGTCGGCCTGATGGCGGCGCATCCCGCGCTGATCCGGCGGCCGATCACGATCGTCGACGGCCGCGCGATCGTCGGATTCAGCAATGACTCATATGACGACATGGCGGCGGCGCTGCGGGCGTCGCGCTCGGGTCAGGAGTAGGACACGTGCTTGAACTCGGCTCCCACATGTCCGCGGCGGGCGGATGCGACCTTGCGCTGACGCGCGCGGCGGACTGCGAGATGACGTCCTGCCAGCTGTTCACGAAGAACGAGCGCCAGTGGAACGCGAAACCGCTCGATCCCGCGATGGTCGAGCGGTATTTCGTCCAGCGCGAGGCGACGGGCATCACGCAGGTCGTCGCGCACGATTCATATCTGATCAATCTGGCGTCGCCCGACGACGCGCTGTGGATTAAGTCGCGCGAGGCGCTGAAGGAGGAACTGCGCCGGTGCGACGCGCTCGGCATCGTGGGGCTCGTCTCGCATCCCGGCGCGCATGTGGGCAGCGGGGTGGACGCGGGGATCGGCAGGATCGTCGAGGCGATCAACCGCGTCGTCGACGAGATGCCGGATGGGACGAGCGTGCTGCTGCTGGAGACCACGGCGGGTCAGGGCACGGTGCTCGGGCGCTCGTTCGAGGAGCTGGCGCAGATCATCGCCGGGATCGAGGATCCGTCGCGCGTCGGCGTCTGTCTCGACACCTGCCATATCTTCGCGGCGGGGTACGACATTCGGGACGAAGTGTCGTATACCTCGACGATCGCGGCGTTTGACGACATCGTGGGCCTGGATCGACTTCGCTGCATCCACCTGAACGACTCCCAGAAGGGGGTCGGGATGCACGTCGACCGGCACGCGCACATCGGCGAGGGCGAGATCGGAACCGCCGCGTTCGGCTTCCTGCTCAACGATCCCCGGCTCGACGGGCTGATCGGCATCCTCGAGACGCCGAAGGGCAGCGATGCGACCGAGGACCGGATGAATCTTGCGACGCTTCGCGGTCTGGTTCCCCCGATTCCCCCAGCGTAGGGGTTCTTGAAAGGGTTTCTGGGTTCCTCTTGCGGGCGATCGTGCCCTGCCACGCGGGGTTCCAACCCCGCGCTCAATCATGATGAGTCGGCTGGAACCGACCCTCGCCCGTTGTCGGGGACCGAATCACGGTGTCAATCGCCTGTGAGAAGAAACGTCCTGGGGCTATCCAAATCCTCGATGTTCGGGATCACGAGACAACGACGAGATTCTTCTTTCGTCAGAATGACATGTGGGCGTTCGCACTCTCCCAAGCGGGGATCCTGACGCACGAAGGATCTCATCAACGTCGTTTCGACGGGACGCCCGAAGATAAACCACCGGTCGGGGACGACGACGTGGGCGACGTACCGTCTTTCCAGGCGTGTCCGAATTGTCCGTCGCGGGTGGAGCCGATGAATCGATTGCCTCCCGACCCTCGGTTTCACGACCGACCTCTATATGACCGCTTGGCTTTGGAGACGATTCACGACCATGAGCCGGGGCTCGGTCATGTCTTCGATCGCATAGCGGACTCCCTCACGGCTGAGGCCGGAATCCTTGACGCCGCCGTAGGGCATGTGATCGATGCGATAGGTGGGGACGTCATTGATGATCACGCCTCCCGCCTCGATGGTCTCGAAGGCGTAGAGCGCGCGCTCGAGATTGTTCGTGAAGACGCCGGCCGGCAATCCGTACATCGAGTCGTTGACGCCCTCGACCGCCGCTTTGAAGCTGGAGGCTTTGAAGACCGTCACGATCGGGGCGAATGCTTCGCGGGAGCAGACGAAGCTCTCCCTCGGAGCGTTCTCGATGATGGTCGGAAGATAGAACCGGCCGTCGGGTTTGCCGCCGATCGCGACGGTCGCGCCCGCCTTGACGGCGTCGTCGACCCATGTCTGGACGCGGGCGACGTTCTTGTCGTCGATCATGGGGCCGACGTCGGTCGCGCGGTCGAGGGGATCGCCAAGGACGACCTTCTTCGTCTCCTCCCGGAGCGCCTCAAGAAAGCGGTCGTAGACCTTTTCGTGGACGAAGACGCGTTGGACGGAGATGCAGACTTGGCCGGCGTAGGCGAACGCGCCGACGCGGACGCGCTGGGCGGCGAACGCGATGTCCGAGTCCGCGTCGACGATGACGCCGGCGTTTCCGCCCAGCTCGAGCACGACGCGCTTTTTGCCCGCGCGGCGCTTCATGTCCCACCCGATGTCGGGCGACCCCGTGAAGGAGAGGAGGGCGAACCGCTCGTCCTCGACCAGCATGTCGCCGACCTTGCGGCTCATGGGCAGGATGGAGACGGAACCTTTGGGGGCGCCGATCTCGTCGAGGAGTTCCGCGATCAGCAGCATCGTCAACGGGTCGCGGCTCGGCGGCTTGAGCACGAGGGGGTTCCCGGAGGCCATCGCCGGCGCCAGCTTGTGCAGCGCGAGATTCAAGGGGAAGTTGAAGGGTGAGATGCCGGCGATCTGCCCGATCGGGAAGCGGCGGACGATGCCGAAGCGGCCTTTGGACGACGGCAGGAGGTCGAGCGGGATGACCTCGCCCTCGATCCGCTTCGCCTCCTCGGCCGCGGTCTCGAGG
>JBPCRG010000467.1:0-4985 GCA_050997095.1 Thermomicrobiales bacterium
CCCGACGAAGGACGACGGACAGAGCGCCGGTCGTCCGACCATCGGAGCACGTCTCCTTCGCGGTCGGAATCCGGGACCGTATCCGGCAAGTCAAGACCGACGAGATTCTTCCTCCGTCAGAATGACAATCGGGGCAGGCCTCCCCTGCCGTCATCCTGAGGTACGAGGGATATCATCGTTGTTATCGCAATCTTTCCGGTGGAGTGTCCGTTCATTGTGGCCGGTCGGTGCCGTATACTCCGGAGGCCGCTGGGGAGCGCAGATCGGGCCATCCTTGACTTGGCGTGATCTCCGTAAAATGGCCTCAATTCCTTCACTTCTTCATTGGAAAGAGCGAGCGATGACTGAATCCATGGCTTCAATTCTCCCCCCCGCCTGCTCTCCGTTCGCGTCGCCGCCGCCGACGGTGACGCTGCTGCGGGAGGAGTCGACGAGCCACCCCTTCGCGCTGGCGATCGCGGCGGCGTGGTCGTGCTACGGGGGGAAGCCGGCGAAGGTCGGGAACGTGCTCAAGCTGATCACCGACCCCGGGCCGGGTGGGCTTGGGCTGGAGAAGGCGCAGCGGCGGGAGAAGGCGTTCAAGCTCTATGCCGACCTCTTCGCGGCGGGGCACCACACGACGCTTCAGCACGCCACGTTCATCTTCGTGCTGGACAACGTCTCGCGTTTGGCGATCTGGTCGTTCTTCCATTCCCACCCCCACTACAATTCGGAGCAGGTCTCGCAGCGGTACCGGGAGGTGACCGGGGCGGTGATGACGACGCCCGCGCTGCCGCCGGCGCAGCTGGCGATCTACCGGGCGGCGATCGAGCGGAGCCTGGAGGGATATCGGCGGCTGACCGAGATCCTGACGCCGGACTTCCGGCGGGACTACGGCGCCGTCTTCCCGGCCCGGGCGAAGGCGAAGGGCGACGCGGCCGTGGCGCGGATGGCGGAGGCGGTGCAGAAGCGGGCCCAGGAGGTCGCGCGGTACGTGCTGCCGCTGGCGACTCCGGCCCACCTCTACCACACGGTGAACGGGCTGACGCTGCTGCGGTACCACGTGCTGGCGAACCAGCCGGACGCGCCGACAGAGGTCCGGTTCATCGTGAACCGGATGGTCGAGGAGGTGCTGGCGGTCGATCCGCTCTTCCTCGGGGCGCCGGGGCACCCGCTTGATCTGCGGGCGCTGGGGGTCGGGGAGACGCTGGAGGCGACCGCGCTCGACCATTGGCGGACGAACGTCGGGCAGAGCGCCGAGGAGACGGAGCGCTTCTGCGCCGCCTTCGACGCCGAGCTGGGGGAGCACGAGCACAGCCGCCTGGTCGCGGCCAACCCCGAGGCCGAGGCGGTCATGGCGGACGCGGTGCGGACGGTGCTGGGGGTGGCCCGCGACGCGATGACGGACGGGGAGGCGATCGCGCAGGTGCTGGACGGGGCGCGGAACCCGTATCTCGGCCATCCGCTCTTTCTGGCGATGAACTCGAAGCTGATGCAGACGATGAACCACGTGCCGTTCACCTTCCAGAAGCGGATCAGCGGGGCCGAGGAGGCGCAGAACCAGCGGCACCGGGGGACGCTGTCGTCGAGCCCGCTCCTGACCGCGCACATGCGGGCGGAGCCGGACGTGATCACGCCGTGGGCGATCGCGCGGAACCCGGAGGCGTCGGCGGAGTACCACGCGACGATCGCGGCGATGTGGGAGGCGAAGAACGCGCTGCTGGCGGCGGGGGCGGCGGCGGAGACTGCCCCCTACCTGCTGCCGAACAGCCACCGCGTGCGCTTCCACGAGAGCGGGACGCTGCTGGCCTATTTCTGGAAGTGGATCAAGCGGCTGTGCTACGACGCGCAGCGGGAGATCTTCTCGACGGCGCTGGAGGAGGTCGCGCAGGTGCGGGCGCGCTTCCCGACGATCGGACGCTATGTCGACGGGCCGCCCTGCGTGATGCGCGCCCGGGCGGGGGCGACGCCGATCTGCCCGGAGGGGGAGCGGTTCTGCGGGGTTCCGGTCTGGAAGGGGTACGAGTTCGAGACGCTGGCGGTGCGGAGGGTGATGTAGACCCAGTCCCTAGGTTGAAAACGCCCGGAGGGCACCCGGCTCAACCGACAAAGCCTCTCCGAGGCTAGAACGATGGCGACGTGGTCGTCGGAAAGCCCATCAGCGGGGGCGACGACGATACGGCCGATCGGAGCGTGTGGCGTCGGGCGGCGCGGAACGGGGCGGGTTGGGGTAAGCTGCGGCCATGAGTGAATCGCATCTTCTGTCCCCGCCGCATCTTCGTGCCCATCATGGGTTGACGTTCCTCGACGGCGGGGGGGAGACGGGGGCGCTGATCCCCGCCGTCGATTGGGCGGCGACTCCGCTCGGGCCGCCGGAGACGTGGCCGCAGACGCTGAAGACCGTGGTGCGGCTGATGCTCTCGACCCGGCACCCGATGTTCATCTTCTGGGGCGCGGAGCGCACGTGCCTCTACAACGACGCCTACCGCGCGTCGATCGGCCCGGAGAAGCACCCGGCGATCCTCGGCGCCCCCGGAGAAGCGTCGTGGCCCGAGATCTGGGACGTGATCGGGCCGCAGATCGACCACGTGATGCGGGGCGACGGCGCGACCTGGCACGAGAACCAGCTCGTCCCGATCGTCCGCCACGGCGGGCTCCAGGACGTCTACTGGACCTACAGCTACGGACCGATCGACGAGCCGGATGCGCCGGGAGGCGTCGGCGGCGTGCTGGTCGTGTGCACGGAGACGACGGCCCAGGTGTTGGCGGAGCAACGGCGGGGCGAAGACCTGGACCGGCTGCGCGCGCTGTTCGCGCAGGTGCCGGGCTTCATGTGCGTGCTGCGCGGGCCGGACCACCGCTACGAACTCGCCAACGCGGCGTACTCGGAGCTGGTCGGCGGCCGCGAGTTCGCGGGCAAGTCCATCCGCGAGGCCTTCCCGGAGGCGGCGGACCAAGGCTTCGTGGACCTTCTGGACGGCGTCTACCGGACGGGGGTGCCCTACGTCGCGCGGGCCCTGCTGTTCACGTTCCAGCATGCGTCAGCGGCGCCCAACGAGCGGTTCCTCGACTTCGTCTACCAGCCGATCCGCGACGAGACCGGCGCCATCACTGGCATCTTCTGCGAGGGGTCCGACGTCACCGAGCGGGTCCGCGGCGACGGCGAGCGCCGGGCGCTGCTGGACGTGATCGCCCACGACTTGAAGACGCCGCTGACCACGCTGAAGGCGCAGGCGCAGCTGCTGGTCCGGCAGATCGGCCGTCGGGGCGTCCCGGAGGCCGGCGCGCTGACGGCCCGGGTGGAACTCTTCAACCGGCTGGCGGATCGCATGGCCGACCAGATCGGCGAGCTCAGCGACCACGCCCGGGTGCTGATGGGCCAGCCGATCGAGGTTGATCGGCAGCCCACCGATCTGGTCGCCCTGATCGCCGGGGCGATCGACGAGTTCCGCCAGTCCGGCGACCCGCACGCGTTCCGGTTCGGGCACGAGACCGACGAGCTGATCGGAGAGTGGGATGCGGGCCAGCTGCGACGGGTGGCGGCGAACCTGATCGGCAACGCGGTGAAGTACAGCTCCGGCGGCGGGGAGATCGCGGTCGGCGTGCGGGCGGAGGACGGCGACGCCGTGCTGACGGTCCGGGACGCCGGGATCGGCGTGCCGGAGGCCGACCTGGCCCGCATCTTCGCGGTGCGCAGCCGCGGCGGCAACGTCGGGTCGATCCCGGGGTCGGGCATCGGGCTGGCTGGGGTCAAGCGGATCGTGGAGCGGCACGGCGGCACGGTCGCGGTGGCGAGCGGGGAAGGGTCGGGCACGACGTTCACGGTGCGGCTGCCGCTGGCGCCGTAGGGAGCGCCACCGGGGAGGGTGTCGCTGGGACGGATGCGTGCTTCGGGGTGGACTGCCCGGCGGGGTTGCATGTTGAAGCGGCCCGGGTCGAGCCTTCGTTCCCCGGGTTGAAACCCAGGGCTCAACGTACAAAGCCTCTCCGAGGCTAGGACGACGGCGTGGTCGTCGCAAGATTGATCAGTGGAGGGGTTGGTCGCGGTTCCACGGAGCCGCGACCGATGGTTGGGGCAGGGCGGGGCGGGGTGCGGGGATGGCGCGGGGCGGAGATGGGGATCGGGTTCGGGTTTCGGTGAACCGGGCCGGGCGGACTCGCGGTCTGCCCAGGCGCTCCCGTGCTGCCAGGGGTCGCCGCTTGGGACTAAGAATAGAACATGTGTTCTACACTGTCAAGGGGCATCGCGGGATCGCTTTCCAAGATCGGGATGGAGGGAGGCGGGGATGGGGAAGAATCGGCGGTTCGGGGCGGGGCGGGGGTGCGCGGTGGCGGGGTGCGCGCGGCGGGTGGCGGCGGGGAAGGTGGTCTGCCGGGACCATGCGCGGACGGCGGCGGGGCGGGCGGCGGCGGACGCGCTTCTGCTGGTGGCGGGGTATCTGCGGAACGCGGCGGGCGGCGCGGGGGCGGGAGGCGGGCGGGACGGGGACGAGGGCGCGGCGGGGAGATGGGGAGGGGAGGGGAGGGCGGAGGGGTTCCGGCGACGGTTGGAGCGGGGGGAGTACGCGGGGCTGTTCGAGGGGCGGATGCGGGAGGTGATGGCGCAGGCGGCGGCGGCGCCGGGGTTGGCGGAGGAGATCGGGATCCTGCGGGTGGCGATGACGGCGGTGCTGCTGGAGGAGGGGATGGAGCTGGGGCGGAGGGTGCAGGAGCGGGAGCGGCGGGAGCTCGCCGGGGGCCGGCCGACGGTGGCTTGGCGGGACGCGTTCGACGAGGTGCGGGAGGGCGGGGCGGTCGAGGGGGAGGCGTTGGGCGAGGGGGTGCGGGATCGACGCGGATCGTGAATCGTGAATACAGTGGAGGATTGGAACGGTCGGGGTCGGGGTCCGGGTTTGGGTTCGGACGTTTGGGCGGCCTGGGGGGGGGGGGGGGGGGAAAAGAGGGGAGAGGGGGGGGGAGAAAAAAAAAAGGGGGGGGGGGGGGGGGGGGGGGGGGGGGGGGGGGGG
>JBPCRG010000479.1:0-2912 GCA_050997095.1 Thermomicrobiales bacterium
GGGATCAGCATCGCCGCGCCGTTGGCGGTGTTCGCCGGAATCACGATCGCGGTCCCGTCGGGCGCCCAGGTCAGGTAGGGCGCGGCGGCGCGGGGCGTGCTCACCCACGTCCTCGATACGTCGACGCCGTGCACCTGCACGACCTTGACGCCCTCCAGGAACGCGTACCGCGCGCCGTCCGGCGACCAGACCGGGTAGCTGACGCTCTGCGCCCGGCTGGAGACCTCGTCGAGCCGCCCGTCGCGCAGATCGAGCAGGTGGATGGTCGTCCGGCTCGTCTCGGCCCAGGCCGACCCCAGCTCGTTCGAGAAGATCAGCATCCGCTCCGCCGTCGGCGACCACGCGACATAATCCGCGTATGGCACGCGCTTGCCGGTGACGTCGACCATCGCGCCCGTCGCGATCTCGACGACGTGGACCTCCCCGGTCTGCCGTCGTCCGATCGCCGCGTTCTCCGCATAGATGTTCTTGCTGATGAACGCCAGGCGTTTGCCGTCCGGCGACCACGACGGCGAGCCGACGAGCGGGAACGCCTTGTCGGTCAGATCGACCTCGGCCCTCGTCGCCAGGTCGACGACGCGGATGCTGGTGATCCCGCGCCGTCCGTTCACGTCGAATCCGACCTGGCGGGAGTAGGCGAGCCGCGTCCCGTCCGGGCTCCAATGCGGCCACCCCTCCATCTGCACGTGGTCGGCGACCAGCGCGAGCGCCGTGCCGTCGGGGTCGATCGTGTAGAAGCCGTACGCGCCGATCCCCGTCGTCATCGGGGAGTAGAAGGCGAGCTTCGTGCGCTCGGGATTCCAGTTCGGCAGCAGCGCCTTCAACTCGTCGGAGACCAGCCGCTCGTCGAGCATGTCGGGGCCGATCAGGTACAGCGCCCCGTCGCGGGTGAAGACCATCGGCGCGTGCAGCCGTTCGATCTCCGCGAGATGCCGCGCCAACGGCGCGTTGTCCGGATCGTCGGCCGCGAGCCGGCGCTGCGCCTGCTCCGCCGCCAGCCAGTCGTGGCGCGATTCCGCCCGCTGCTCCGCCTGCGTCAATGCCGTCGCGCGTTGCCCTCGCGCGGTGGCGAGGAGCGACGACGCCCGCTCGTAGCCGGGAATGTCCCGGACGACCGCGGAGAGGTCGGCGATCGCGTCGTCGTAGCGGCCCGCGTCCAGCGACGCCGTCCCGCGCAGATACCGCTCCCGGTAGGGCGCGGATTCGGCGATCGCCGCCGCCCGCCGCGCCTCCGCGTCGTCGAGGCCGCCGGCCGCGGCGAAGAGCGAGATCGCCGACGTGAAGTCGCCGACCGAGAGCGCCGCGGCCGCGCCGTCGTAGGCCGCGGCGCGGATCGCCCGGTCGCCGCGATAGCCGCGCACCCCCATCGCCGCAAGCAGGAGCGCGAGCAGCAGGGGCAGCATCGCCAGAGTCCGCGCGACCTCCAGCCGACGACCGCCGACCCGGAATCCCCGCCGCGATCCGGGGATCCCGCGCCCGACCCGCCCACTGCCCACGCCTTCGGTGGACGCGCCGCCGAGCGCCGCGCCGCAGACGCGGCATCGGGGCATCGTCGCCGGGTTGAGGGACGCGCACGCGGTGCAGAACATTCGCCATCCTCGCGCTTGCCGGGCTTCGCCGTATCCTACCGTCGGCGCGGTCGGCGGCACAACCCGCGTGCCCCATGACGCGCCTTGCGGAGACAAGGACACCGAGAGCGATGGACGCGAGGGACGAGCGGGCGGATCTGAGGCGGCGCGTCGTCGGCTGCGGCTTCACCGCGGCGATGGCGGCCGCGCCCTTCGCCGCCCTCGTCTACGGCCGGACGGTCGCCCTCGCGGTCCTGACCCTGACGCTCGCCGCCACCCTCTGGCTGCTCCGCAACGCCGCACCCGACGCCCCGGCCGAGCACCGTCGCCGCCTTACGCTTATGACCGCCGTCATCGCCCTCCTCACCCTCGCCAGCGCCGCCCTCCTCCTCCGCCGCCTCGTCTTCTAGAGCCTGTTATGGACTTTGCGTTGCGATCGCTGGCGATCGATGCAAACCAAGCACGCGAAAGCGACGACATGCAGCCCGGCGCAGGTTGTCGGCACCCGTTCGTCCTCCCGAGCCCTCCGACGAAATTGGGCCACCCAAGCACAGGAGCGTTCGACCAGCCAGCGACGTGGCAACACGATCAATCCGCGTTCAACGTCTGGCAGCTTGCGCTCGACGACGTCAATGCATTAGGCCGTCGCCGTGGTAGGACCGGTCCGACCGCCGTGTCCGACTGCTTGATCAAGATGCCGAGGATAAGAGCTCCTATCAAAACCTCGTCAAGCGGTTCTGGTGCCCATCGCAGATGTCGAATCCCACGCTCAGAATGGGAGCCGCGCTCCATCCGAGAAGAGAGACCCGGGGTTTTGATAGGAGCTCGTAGTACTACAACGGCACTTGTTTCGCGGATCCTGGCCGCCTCGCGGAAGGAGGGGGCGATGGCGACGGAGCGGGCGCAGTCGGCGCGGATCGCGGGGTGGTGCGATGGGCTGGCGGCGGCGCGCGCGGATCGGGTCGCGGTTCGGGCGGCCGGAAGGGCGGGCGCGCGCGGGCCGGCATCTCGCGGGGTGCCGGGCCAGGTCGAGCGCCGCAATGGCCGGCAATTGGCCGGGCAGACCGGGGAGGGCACGCCGGACGGGATCCAACGCTTGCTGCGGAGCGCGCGCCGGGACGCCGACGCGGTGCGCGACGACCTGCGCGCCTACGCGGCCGAGCGGTTGGGCGGCCCGGCGGCGGTGCTGGTGGTGGGCGGGACCGGGTTTCTGAGGAAGGGGACGGAGTCGGTACGCTCCATCTGCCCAAACGCTGGGCGGAGGGCGCGCCGCGCCGCGCCGAGGCGGGGGTGCCCGCGTTCAGCCCTATCCCGCGCCGACGACCACGGGGAGCTCATTCCTCG
>JBPCRG010000484.1:0-7818 GCA_050997095.1 Thermomicrobiales bacterium
GCGGTCCGGCCGGGCGAGCTCGCCGCGCTGGTCGGGCCCAGCGGCGCCGGGAAGACGACGATCTCGATGCTCGTGCCCCGCCTCTACGACGTCGACGCCGGGTCGGTCGAGATCGACGGCCACGACGTCCGCGGGGTCACGCTCGAAAGCCTCGGCCACGTCGTCGGCATGGTCACCCAGGAAACCTACCTCTTCCATTCGACGATCCGCGAGAACATCGTCTACGGCCGCCTCGACGCGACCCAGGAGCAGATCGAGGCGGCGGCGCGGGCGGCGGCGATCCACGACCGGATCGCGGAGCTGCCGCTCGGCTACGACACCGTCGTCGGCGAACGCGGCTTCAAGCTCTCCGGCGGCGAGAAGCAGCGGGTCGCGATCGCCAGGGTGATCCTCAAGGACCCGCGCATCCTGATCCTCGACGAGGCGACCAGCGCGCTCGACACCCATTCGGAGCGCCTGATCCAGGCCGCGCTCGAACCGCTGATGCGCGGACGCACCACGATCGCGATCGCCCACCGGCTCAGCACGATCCTCGCCGCCGACGTGATCCTGGTCGTCGACCGCGGCCGGATCGGCGAGCGCGGCCCGCACGCCGAGCTGCTGGCGCTCGGCGGCGTCTACGCCCGCCTCTACCGCGAGCAGTTCGCCGCCGACGCCCCCGAGGACAGGGAGCCCACGACCGTCGCCGGGTCCGACGCCGCCGGGTCGCCCGTCTGAAAGGACCCGGATCGACCGGCAAAGCCTCCGCGCGGCATAAGCGACGAGATACTTCCTTCGTCAGAATGACAGGTCGGGCGGGTCTCCTTCACCGTCATCAACCGTGGACTTGCGGTCCGTGCAAGATCGTTCGGCATCACCGCCGTTGAAAACGCGTCGCCCCCTACCCCCATCATTCCGAGCGGAGCCCGCGGGCGGAGTCGTGGGGTCCGGGAATCTCTTCGAGCGAAGCGAGAACCGTCGTCGGCGGGACCGGGTTCTACACCATGAACCGGCGCAGGACGTTCTCGGTGATCCGGGAGACATTGTTGGCGAAGCCGTTCACGGGCAGGCTCGCGCTCCAGCAGATCGAGCCGACGGAGAAGACCGCGCCGCCATTCGCCGTCTCGAGCAGGGTGATGTCGGCGCGGACCCGAGGGTCCTCCCGACCGCCGCGGCCCGGCATGGTCATCGTGTTGTCCTCCATCACCAGCTGGTAGTAGTTCGAGTGGCGGCCTTCGGAGGTCGCGAGGCGCATCGTCTCCGGGGGCGTGCCGAACGCGGGGTCGTGGCGGTCGATCTCGTCGCCCGCCGCGCCGTCCATGCACAGTCCGAAGTCGCCGATCAGCTCGTCGGCGCCGACGCCCGCGAAGATCCAGGCGGCGCGCGGGTCGAAGCTCGCGGGCAGCCGCGCATAGGGCGCGGCCCCGCCCCAGCCCTGCGAGGCGAAGCCGACGCCGGTGAGCACGTTGGGGTTCCTGCCGCGGTAGCGCCAGAGCCCGCCCGGCGCGCCTTCGGTGGCCAGATGCCCCTCGCCCGGAGCCGATTCCCAGGCGCGGGTGCCGTTGTAGCCGCGCCGGACCTCGATCACGTGCGGGTTGGCCGCGTCCATGCCCGTGACCCAGTAGAAGCCGTTGCCGCCGAGGTACATCATCCGCCCGCCCCCGGCGAGGTAGCCCTCGATCGCCCGCATCATCGCGGCGGTCCAGTACTCGGGGTGGCTACCGGTCACGACCACCTTGTAGGGCGAGAGCGCGTCGACGCCTTCGAGGTGGACGTCCTCGTCGGTGGCGACGTCGCAGGCGATCCCCATCTTCTCCATCCATTCGACGAGAAAGAGGTCGCCGGCAAAATGGCGCGGGTCGCCGTTGATGAAGTTGATGAATTCCGGGCGCATCGAGATCAGCGGACGCAGGCGCGACGAGTGGACCGTGCCGCCGCCGTCCGGATGCAGGTCGTAGGTCGACGAGCCGTATTCGGGATGGGCCTCCAGGAACAGGTCGCGCTCGGTCAGCGCGACCTCGTGGTCGGTCTGCTTCTCGAGAAACTCGGGGTTGGTCTGGGCCCAGCGGTAGAGGCGCTCGTTGCCGTAGGCCAGATAGGTGTTGGTCGGCGCGAGGTAGAGCACCGGGGCGGGCGGCTTCCCGTTCGCGGGCCGGACGTAGAAGGGCACGTGGTCGCTGCTCTCCCCGGCGGTCAGTTTGACGGCATAGACGCCCGAGCGAAGATCCTCGGGCACGTGAAACGAGAAATCGGTCTCCCACCCGGCGTCCTCGAGATCGTCCTCGTGGAAGTGGATCGCGCCGTAGCCCCCGAGCCCGCCGGAGGGCGACGTCTCCGCGCCCGTCCAGTCGGCGCCGGTCACGCAGCGCGTCGGCAGGTTGACCAGATCGCCGTGCCGACCTCGGCCCGAGCGGTCGGCGACGGTCCGCGACGCGAAGTCGGCGTCCATCGCCCAATCCGCGACGGCGCCGGGAATGGCTGCGGGCTGCACCGCCTCCGCGCGCAGGGCGTGGATCTCGGCAGGAGTCAACGCACGCTCCCACAAGGAGGGGCGGTCGATCTTGCCGTTGAAGTGGCCGTGGATCCAGCCTTGGGCGTCGCGATGCAGAGCGGCGAGAAGGAGCGGCGCGGAATTGCTTTCCCATGACGCGCCCTCCATCGCGACGGATCCGCCCTCCCCGCCCACCCAGGAGCGCGGCCGTTCCCGCCAGGAAAGGGTTGCCGCGCGGGTCAGACCGTCGTGCATCGCGGCGACGAACCACCAGCGCTTCGCGGTCAGCGGCTGAGGGGAGCGCAGGACGCCCGCCGCGGAACCGTCGCCGATGCGCAGGACGAGGTGTCCGTCTCCGTCGAACAAGATCGCGAATCCGATTTGCCCGGTCTCGGACCATTTGGCCGCGACGCCCTGCTCGGCGGCGCCGGAGGAAAGGAGCGTCGGGTAGATCCAGGCCGCGAAGGTGAAGCCCTCCGCGAACGCGAGCGATTCGCCGTCCCGCACGATCATGCACGACCCGGCGTTGATCCCTTGCTCGCGGCCGCGATGCCCGCCGTTCAGCGGGTGCGGGATCGGGGTGGAGGTCCGCCCGTCGGCGTGCGGGGTCATGAACGCGCGGTCGAGCCGGACGAGCTCCGCGTCGTAGCGCTCCCGCTCGCAGCTGACCTTCACCTGGAGCTGGTCGCCCGGGCGGACGCTCAACCGGTCGGTGTATCCGATGACGTTCATCCTCGGCCCCCTTTGCTCCCGCGTGATCGCGTTCCCGGCGACCCGTGGATTCCACCGCCTTTCGGGGGCGGCGTCAAGAGGCTGTTCGAGAGGCATTTTGATCTATGCAAGATCGATCGGCATCGTTGCCGACGCAGCCTCGCCTCCTCCAGCCTTCATTCCGAGCGGAGCCCCTAGGCGGAGTCGCGGGATCCAGGAATCTCTTCGAGCGGAGCGAGAACCGTCGCCTGTCCAACCGGAGAGACATGACGATGCAAAGACCACGTTGACGTGAGGGACGCCGCATAGGTGATCACCGTCCCACGCGGGGTTGAAATCCCGCGCTCAGTGAAATAAGTCGGTTGAAACCGACTATCGGCGGGATGCGCGGTTGCCTACCATCGATTCCGTTTAGCAACGGAGATCACGCAGTCAAGGCGGCAACGTTGGAGAGTGTCTTCCACGTGACACTTGTCACGTGGACTCGATCCCTCGAGGATTGGCGATGTTCGGTTTCAACCGACTGATGATGGCTGAGCGCGGGGTTTTCAACCCCGCGCGGAAGGGCACGTTCGCCCGCCTGAAGAGTCCAAAAAGGCGTTGGAAAACACGCCCAAGTTCGGTTTCGACCGACCAATCTCACTCAGCCTTCGACTTCAATCCCGAGTGACGCGGGGGGACAACTCGCCATCACCACGACGTTCACGGTCACCCCCGCCGCCACTCTCCGCTCTTGCCGCCCTCCTTGTGCTCAAGGCGGATCGCGTCGATGGTCATGCCGCGGTCGACGGCCTTGACCATGTCGTAGATCGTCAGGGCGGTGACGCTGGCGGCCGTCAGCGCCTCCATCTCGACGCCGGTCCGGCCGCGGGTCTCGACGCGGGCAGAGATCGCGACGCCCTCCAGCTCCAGCGCGAAGGTGATCTCGATCCGGGTCAGCATCAGCGGATGGCACATCGGGATCAGGTCGTGCGTCTTCTTGGCGGCCATGATCCCCGCGACCTGCGCCACCGCCAGGACGTCGCCCTTCGCCGCCCGGCCCTCGCGGATCAGCGTGGCCGTCTCCTCACCCATCGCGACCTGGGCCGACGCGATCGCGACCCGGTGCGTGACCTCCTTGGCGCCGACGTCGATCATCCGGGCGCGGCCCGACTCGTCGAAATGCGGGAGCTTTCCGGTCGGCTCGTCGTCGTCCCAGCTGTTCATCTTCTCGCTCATGTCATGATCCCCATCGCGCGCAGATTGTTGACCGATCGGCCCGCGGCCTCCCGGCAGGCGGCGTAGCCCGGCCAGCCCTTCTCGTCGAATTCGACCTCGGCGCTGACCGGGCCGGTGTAGCCGCCCGCGACGGCCAGGCGCAGCAGCTCCGGCAGGTCGAGCTCGCCGTCGCCGGACGGCGGGAAGTTGAAGACCCCTTTGCCGCCGATCTTGTCCTTCAGGTGGAAGTGGACCATCCGCGGGATCGCGTAGGCGATGTCCGCGACCGGGTCGGCGCCGGTGTAGTAGACGACATTGCCGGGATCGTAGTTGAACCCCAGCACCTCCGGCCACCCGATCCGCTCCAGGATCGCGACGCCGATCTTGGCCGTCGGCAGCATGTTGCTGTCCGTCTCCATCCCGATCTTGAGGCCCAGCCGCGCCGCGTGGTCGCAGAGCTCGCCCATGTTCCCGAAATAGGCGGCGCGCTCCCCGTCCGTCGCCGCGTCGCCGGTGTAGGTGTTGACGACGCTCATCCCGAGCGACGCCGCGATCTCGAGCGCGCGGCCGAAGCGCGCCTTGCCCTCGCTCGTCTGGAGTTGGGTGTGCGCGCTCATGCTCACCGGCGTCAGGCCGAGCGCCGCCAGCTTCGCCTCGGCCGCGTGGACCTGCGCGTCGGAGACCGTGTCGGGGTCGATGTGCTCGAACCACCCCTTCACCGCGCCGATCTCGCAATGCGTGTACCCCGCCTCCGCCAACCCCTCCAGCGCCTGATCCAGCGAATACGGCGCGAAGACGATCGTCGAGCCGAGTATGGTGTTTGTCATCTTCCTTCTCCCTTCGTCCCTCGGATCAGGCCCGGAATGCGGTCATGGGCGGCCGTCGCCGCCGAAAGAGCGCCCGCAGCAGCCAATTCCCGACGGCGACGAACGGGGCGCCGACCAATCCCGCGGCGAGCAGCCCCAACCACGCCAGCCCGACGACGCGACCGTGCGGAATCGATGCGATCGGCGCCACCGCGCCGCCGATTCCCGCGGCGTCCGCGACGCGTCGGACGGCGTCGCCGCCCAACCCGAGCTTCTGCGCCATCGCGCGCACGTCCCCTCGTCCCGAGCGCAAGGCGTGGCGCAGGTCGTGACGGGTCACGCCGAGCTTGGCCAGCTGCGCCATCGCCGCGTCCTTCGCCGCCGCGGAGAGCTCGTACGAAGGCTGGACGTTCGCCGCAGGATGCGAACGCTGTATCAGGGCGGGGCTGAACCCGACTGCGCCGAGCACGAGCGCCCCGACGAGGACCGAGGCGATTGGAAAGAGGATGAGGCGATCGATCACGGCGAGACTCCTGGTCGGGGCGGGTGCAAGAAAGGGGCAGGACTTCGCCAGTGTATCGCGAGGGCGGCGCTTGCCCACATCCTCCTGCAACCGATCGTGACTCCGTTCGCGGTCCTGCTTGTCGTGATCGGAGTCGCCAGCGCGTTCAACCTGAAACGAAAGCCACTGGCCCAAATGGCGGCTCTCACCCGATCTCATGAGCGGAGAGGGAAACCACGGAGGGATTGCCCCTACCACGTGGATCCTCCTGCAGGTTCGCGAGTCTATCGCGTCGGGGCGGGAGATGAGATGCGACAATCGGGTGGGGGCAATCCCGCCGTGGCTGCCATCTCCGACCGAAGCCACGCTCCCAAAACAGGAAAGGACGCGATCCCGTGGCCAGCATTCCCCAGGAGATTCTCGACCGAGTCGGCGCGATGGTCGACGACCGGGCCGCGGAGATCGTCGCGTTCACGGGCGAGCTGATCCGCCAACCGTCGGTCAACCCCGACCTCCAAGCGAACGAGGACGCGGAGCGCCCGGCCCAGGAATGGCTGCGCGACCAGTTTCAGGCGAGCGGCGCGTTCGACGAGATCGACTTCTGGGCGGTCGCGAAGAACCGGCCGAACGTGGTCGCGGTGCGCAAAGGGACCGGCGGCGGCCGCTCGCTGATTTGGTCGGCGCACACCGACGTGGTGCCGGTCACGCCCGAGCAGCGGGAGCAGTGGGAAGGGGGCGACCCCTTCTCCGGCGAGGTGCGCGACGGCAAGCTCCGGGGCCGCGGCGCGTCGGACATGAAGGGCGCGATCGCGGCCTACACGATGGCCGTGCGCATCCTGCACGACTGCGGGGTCCGGCTCCAGGGCGACGTCAGGCTCGCGCAGTCCTGCGGGGAGGAGGCGGGGCGGCGCGACATCGGCTGCAGCACGGTGCTGGAGCGCGGCCACCGCGCCGACTTTGCGATCTTCCCCGAGCCGTCGAACTTCGCGATCTACCCGACGGTCAAGGGCGAGCTCTACTTCAGGCTGACCGTGCCCGGAAAATCGACCCACATCTGCAACCGGCAGCTCGTCGCCCAGCCGCTGCCGCACGGGGTGGAGCGGCCGGGCGTGAGCGCGATCGACAACATGCTGAAGTACCAGCTCGCGATCCTCGAGCTCGAGCGGCAGTGGGGCCTCTGGAAGTCCAACCCGCACGTCCCGCCGGGAGGCATGTTCATCAACATCAACACCATGCAGGCGGGCGCGTCGCTGACGTCGGTGCCCGACTCTGCCGAGGCGACGGGATCGCTGCTCTTCAACCCCGATCTGACCGCCGCCGAGGTGATGGCCGAGATCCGCGCCGCGATCGACCGCGTGACCGAGGGCGACCACTGGCTGCGCGGGCATCCCCCCACGCTCGACCTGCCCCTCGACGCCGCCAGCGCCGCCCCGTGGGTCAAGGAGCCGGTCAATCTGCCCCACGACCACCCCGCCGTCGGCGCGATCCAGCGCGCGACCGCGGCCGTGACCGGGGAGACGCCCGCCGTGACCATCTCGCCCTTCGTCTGCGACGCGAATTTCTGGTTCCCGCTCGGTCAGCCCTGCCTCGTCTTCGGCCCCGGCGACCCGAGCTGGGGCATCCACGGCACGAACGAGCACCTCCCCGTCGCCGACCTGCTCAAAGCGGTCAAGATCTTCGCCGCGACCACGATGGAGTGGTGCGGCGTCGCCGAGTAGCCGAACAAAGCCCCGCCACCTGTCAACGGCAACGATGAGGTCCTTCGAGCCTCAAAGGGCGAGGGGGAATTGCGCAGGTTGGGGAGATGCAGGAAGGCGCTCTCGGTGCCCATGCTGCTTTGTGCAAGATCAATCGGCATCTGTCTCGGCGACGACGCGGAGCCCCTCCCCGTCATTCCGGCAATCATCCCCAGTCGGGCGCCACCGGAGGAGGAAAGGGCCCCTCTCCCGGTGCGCGGGAAAGGGGTTGGGGTGAGGGTTTTCGGCGACCTTCCCGCCTACGTTCACAGCAGCGGAGCCCGCACGCGGAGTCGACACGCCGAATGCCGTCGCATGACCTGCCCGGTAGTCCGACCAACGTTGAGAGACAGTTCGCCCAAGCGGCGACGAGATTCTTCCTTCGTCAGAATGACA
>JBPCRG010000500.1:0-5361 GCA_050997095.1 Thermomicrobiales bacterium
TCGCGGAACTTGGTCTGGAGGTGGTAGACGATCTGCGGCAGCTGCCGGTAGGAGTTGATCTCGCTGCGCGCGAGGTCGGTCACGACCTCCTCGTGGGTCATCGCCAGCACCATGTCGCGGTCGGAGCGGTCCTTGAAGCGCGCCATCTCCGGGCCGACCTGGTACCAGCGGCCCGTCTCCTTCCAGAGGTCGGCCGGATGCACGACGGGCATGAGCATCTCCTGCCCGCCGATCGCGTCCCTCTCTTCGCGGATGATCTGCTCGACCTTGCGCACGACCCGCCAGCCGAGCGGCAGCAGGCTGAAGATGCCGGAGCCGAGCGGCCGGATCATGGCCGCGCGGACCATCAGCTGATGGCTGCGCAATTCGACGTCGCCCGGAGCCTCGCGCAGCGTCCGGCCAAAAAGATGTGACATCCGCATCGGTCGATGGTCCCCGCGTCGCCACCGCCGGCCGAGGCCGGACTGGCGAATGAACGACAAACGCATTCACGTCAGGATAGAGCCGGGAGCGGAACCACGGCAAGCGCGGCCGGGGCGGGGGCGCCTCCCGGCAAGGCGATGTGTTGTAGACGCGATGCCGTCGACGGGCTGGCTATGGCGATGCGGCTGGTGGAAGGAATGAGAACGAGATTCTTCCTTCGTCAGAATGACATGCGGGGCATGCCTCCTCAAAGGCCGTCCCGGGTGGTCTGCGCATCATCGACTGACGTCGGCCCGACCGGGGACGGTTCTCGCGTCGCTCGAAGAGATTCCTCGGCTCCGCCTGCGGGCTCCGCTCGGACGGACGGCTGTTTGGGGTGATGTGGCGGGGTCGGCAGTGATGCCAATTGCCGATGCGCAGACCCCTCAGGCCGACGCGGAGCGGGTCAAGGCCCTGTCGAGGTCACGCCAGAGGTCCTCGATGTCCTCGATGCCGACGGAGCAGCGCAGGAGCGCGGGGTCGGCGATCTCGCCGGACCACCGCGCCCGCCGTTCGATCAGCGTCTCGACGCTGCCGAGGCTGGTCGCGGGGACCATCACTTGGAGGGCGTCGATGGTCCGCTGGGCGTTCGCGGCCCCGCCTTTGACCAGGAAGGAGAGCACTCCGCCGAAGCCGCCGCTCATCTGGCGGGCGGCGATCGCGTGGCCGGGATGGCCGGGGAGCCCCGGATGGTAGACCCGCTCCACGGCGGGATGGGCGCTCAGCCGCATCGCGATCTCGAGCGCGGAGGCGGACTGGCGGCGCACGCGCAGCGGCATCGTCTGCAGGCCGCGGCGGGCCAGCCAGCAGGAGAAACCGTTCGGCTGCGAGCCGTATTGGCTGCGGCGCGCGCGCAGGCGGGCCGCGAACGCCCCGTCCGCGCAGACCGCGACGCCCATGATCACGTCGCTGTGGCCGCCGATGGATTTGGTCGCGCTGTGCATCGACGCGGCCGCGCCATGGCGTAAAGGATGCTGCAGCAGCGGCGAGGCGAAGGTGTTGTCGCAGGCCCAGGGCACGCCGTGCCGCTTGGCGAGATCGCCGGCGGCCGTGAGGTCGACCACCGAGAGCAGCGGATTTGTCGGCGTCTCGGTCCAGAGGAACGCCGCGCCCCCCAGCGCGGAGTCGAGCGCGGCGAGGTCGGTCATGTCGACATAACGGACATTCACGCCGCGCGGTTTGAGCACGTCCTCGGCGTAGACGCGGAAGCCGTAGTAGACGTCGGTCGGCATCACGAGCACGCCGCCGGGCGGGACCTCGTCGAAGATGGCGACGGTCACCGCGACCCCGGCGTTGAAGGCGACGGCCTCGACGCCGCCCTCGAGCTCGGCCATGGTCCGCTCGAAGGGGAGGAAGCCCGGGTTGCCTGCCCGGCCGTAGGCGGGGACGCCCGGCTGCGGGTCGCCGGGGGTGACGAAGGTCGTCGCCATGTGGATCGGCGGCGCGGTGCCGTCGCCCAGGCCGGGGTCGAACCCGCCGCGGACCGCCAGCGTGTCCGGCGCGAGCGCCCGTCCCAACCTCTGCGTCTCGTCGCCGCCCCGTCCGCCTGCCACGTCCACCGTCCGCTCCCTTCCCGCCCCTGCATACGCGCCGATGGGGCGATTCTACCGGGATTCGCGGCGGTCGGGGGAGGGGGCTAGGTGACGGTGATCGGGAGCGTAAGGGTGTTCGAGCCGATGTGGTCGGCGAACTGGAAGTCGCCGGCTTCGGAGAAGGTGAAGATGAACGAGGCGTCGCCATCCGCCGCGACGTCCTCCGTCTGCGCGCTGAGATCGCCGTCGATCAGCGGCTCCTCGTCGGCTCCCGCGGATTCGATCATCACCTCGTGGCGGGCGGCGCCGCCGTTGTGCACGTCGAACTGGATGGTCTCGCCGACTTTGAACTCGGTCTTGTCCGACGTGATCCCGGAGTCGTCGACGGTGATGGTCGCGACGTCCTGGACATCCACGCTGTCGAGCTGGCCCGTTTCGTCGCCGGCCACCTCGGCGAGCCCGGTCGCGAGGTAGATCCGCACGATCGTCCGCGCTCCGTCTGGGACCAGCGCCGCGATCCCGGTCAGGGTTGAGCCGTTCATCTCGCGGAGCCCCGCGACCGTGGAGCCGTCGGGATTGGCGACCGCGTTGGTCTCGCCGCAGGCGATCATGCCGCTGAGCTTTCCGCTCCGGGTGACGACGATCGCCAGACGGTCGGCGATCAGGCTTTCCAGGGAGCGGTCGAGCGTCGACTCGGAGACTCCGGGCAGCGAGCGGACATCCGTCGTCGCGATCCTCACGACGTCGGTGAGCGTCGCGACGGGGTCTCCCTTGGGTTTGGCACAGTTTCCGCCGTACAGCGCCGCGGAATACGTCGCCGCCGCCGGCTGCCTCGCGGAGACGGAGAGGGTTTCGACGGCGCCGGTCGCCGCCGCAAGCAGCGCGCAGGCGACCGCCAGCGTTCGATGGAGATTCGGCATTCGTGTTCGGCCTTTCCGCGCGGAACGCGTCTGGAAGGTGGGAAGCGCCCGCGCCTCGGCTGACGCGTCGGAGCCTCCCCGAACCTACCGCGCGGGAGGCGGAGCCGACCATGGTCCAAAAGGGGGAATCGGAATAATATCGCGATCCGGACCGCGGAGCGGTCATCTGCTCCGCGGTCCGGGTTCGTCCCTAATTGAAGGTGATGCTGTCGATCATCGACGTCAAATCGGCGGACGATGTGTTGAAGGCGTTGGCCGGCGTGAGGAAGATGAACGTGACCATGAACGTGCCGGTGGGATCGAGCACGCACCGGCTGTATTGGAACTTGTCGCCGTTCTTCTTGCTCGTGTAGCTCTGCAGGACGAAGGCCGTGTTGTCGTCCTGCCCCGAGATCTCCTGATTTTTGTCGTCGGTCACGACGGCGAGGCCGGAGACGTCTGCGGACTTCTCCAACTCCGCAGTCTGACTCGCCAGGCAGGCCGCGGGGTCGAGGTCCTTCGTGCCGCTGAACAGGATCGCGATGCTCGTGCCGTCGCCGGCCGAGACGACGTCGCCGTTCTTGTCGCCGGTGGCGAGCAGCGGCGTGTAGCTTTTCGGCCACGTGAAGGTGAAGCCGAACGCCGGGCTGGTGAACGTGCTACCGCTGACGTCCGGGAAGGTCGTCGCGGCGCCGGCCTCTTCGGTCGCGGCCGGGGTCTTCTTGGTCGTCGGGGGCTTGTTCACCGTGGCGCCGCCGGTCGTCTTGGCGGCCGATCCGACCTTGATCCCGGCGAGCAGGTCGTTCCAGACCGCAAGCTCATCGGTGTAGAGGCGGTCGATGGTGTAGAGATCGGTCACGACGACCGCCTTGGCTCCGGCCACCGCCCGGCATTCGAGGTACTCGACGAGCGACAGTTCCGTGCCGTCGTTGGTCTTCAAGGAGTAGGAGTAGAGGCCGCCGTCCGCGCCGCGGGCGGTCTTCGGGGCGTCGAGCGTCGTCGCCTCGGCGAAATTGGCGCTGGAGGAGGATTCGATCGAACTGGACGCCGTCTTCAGGCAGCCTTTGGTGTCCTCGCCGAACGTCTCGTAGATGCGCACGGTGCCGAAGGAGAGACTGTTGGAGCCATCCTTGTGCTCGAGCGAGACGCCTTCGGTGTAGACGTCGCCCGTCCCCGGTTTGGTCTCCTTCGTGGTCCAGACGGCGTCGTCGAACGTGACGGCGTAGTCGAAGCCCCGGCCGGTGAAGACGTTGCCCTTGAGCCCGGGCGTGCCCTTTCTCGTCTTCGGCGCGGCCGGGGCCGTCGTCTCGGCGACGGGAGTCTCCGTCGGATCGGCGGCCGGTGTCTCGGTCGACTCGGCGACGGGCGTCTCCGTGACCGTGGCTTTGGCGGGGTCGGTCGATTTGCCGATCTTCCCGAGCACCGGGCCGGAGGTCTTGGTCGGCTTGGCCGTCGGCTCGGCGGCCGGCGTCTTCTTCGGCGGCGCGGGCGTCTTTCCGCCCGCCGGGGTCGTGCCCGCGGTGCCGGACGGGGCGGGCTTGCCGAGCTTCAGCGTGGCGATCACGTCGGCGACGGTCGGCAGCCCCGCCTCGTAGGACGGCTCGAGCGCGACGTAGACGATCGACAGGACCGCCGCCTTGGAGATCTGGCGGCACTCGATGTACGCCAACGCGGAGGCGGTGACGCCCTTGGCCGCGTAGCTGAACGAGTACAGATTGGCCGCGGCCCCCTTGGGTACGTCGCGCCGGGTGTGGCCGGTGTCGACGCGGGCATAGTCGACGACGCCGTCCTGCGCCTTGAACGCGCGCGAGAGATCGCTCACGCATTGGCCGACGCTGCCGTCGATCGAGTCGCCGCCCTGAAAGATCAGTTGGGAGCCGTCCGCGTCCTGAAGCGTGAGGCTGTTGAGCGACGCGTCGGAGTTGTCCGTCGGGGTCCAGATCGCGGAGTCCCATTTGACGGTGAATCCGTACTTGCCGCCGGTATAGCTCGAACCGGTGATTCCGGCCTTCGCGAACGACGGCGACCGATGGGGAAGCGCCGCTCCGCCCGTCGCGGCCGCGGGGAGGGGCGAAAGCGCGGCGCCGAGAAACCCTGCGACGATGAGCGCGACGCACATGATCCGTGCGCCAAAGCGGCCTTGCATTGATCCTCGACCGTCCATTCAACGACTCCTCACATGCGTCGGGCGACAAAGACGGCCGATGTTCGGCCGCATCGTGGCACGCGCCGGCGCGTGCCTGCGAATCGTGGGCGTCCCGATCGCGACAAGACCAGAACGTGCGCCGCTCGGGAACGGTTGCATCCACCGGAGGCGGACCCCGTTCCTTGTCGGGATGTGGCGTCCATGCTACCGCCTTCCACGTCGGGCTGCCTGCGTCGGCGGGCCGGATGTGCTGCCGCGCACGACGACCGGAGCCATGCAGGCGGCGACAGGAAGAAGCGACGGCCGGGGCTTTCGCTCCGGC
>JBPCRG010000508.1:0-4501 GCA_050997095.1 Thermomicrobiales bacterium
GTGGCGAAAGGCCTCGGTCGCCCGACAGAAACAGGATCTGAAACATGACTGATGCCAAGAGCGGGAAAGGAACGTAGATGAGGTTAAAGACAACGAGGCGCGCGACGCTCGGCATGGCGATGGCGGCGGGGTTCGCCGCGAAAGGGCTCGCGACGGCGCTCGCCGCGGACGCGACGCCGGTCGTGGATCCGCCGCCGGCGATGCCGCCGGTCGGCTCCACGTGGCGGCTGGTCGTGATCGAGCGCTCGAACGGCAAGACCTTCAGGCCGGCGGATCAACTCGCCTACACGCTGCGGC
Source organism: Thermomicrobiales bacterium (assembly GCA_050997095.1). Taxonomy (GTDB): domain Bacteria; phylum Chloroflexota; class Chloroflexia; order Thermomicrobiales; family UBA6265; genus JBPCRG01. Next base: position 298 of record JBPCRG010000508.1, read on the forward strand.
TGACGGAGGACGGCCGCGTCGAGGCGGGCGTCGACTGCAACACCGGCGCCGGGCGGTACACGATGGACGGGTCGAGCCTGATCCTGAGCCCGATCGCGACGACGAAGATGGCTTGCCTGACGGACGATCCCGTCGCGGCGGCCTATGCCATGGACCTCGGCAACGTCACGAGTTTCGTGATCAGGAACGACGATCTCTACCTCGCGACAAAGGCGGACGGCGGGACGCTGCGCCTCGCCCGGGCCTTCGTCGATGTCGTCTGGGAGTGGCGGCAGGGCAAGGACGCGGGCGGAGCCGCCCTGACCCCGGACGACCCGGCGAAGTACACCGTCGAGTTCGCCCGCGACGGCAGGATCGCGGTCCGGACCGACTGCAACCGCGGCGTCGGACGTTGGACCGAGGCCGCCGGCCGGATCGCGGCCGGCCCGATCGGGCTGACGCGGATGGGATGCGGACCGGCGTCGCTCGATGTCAAGTTCGCGACCGCCTTGGGCACGACCCTCGCCTACGAACTCCGCGGCGGCCGTCTCCTCCTCACCTCCCCCGACGGCGGCACGTTGGAGTTCGCCGCGCAGCCCGCGTCATCATCGGGGACCCCGGAGGCGTAGGGCGGCATGTCCGCGGGGCGAATGTGGGAGGGCGCGGCTCGTTTCGCGCCCTTGTTCGTTCCCGCCGCCGAAACGCTCGGTCTAGACGATCAAAGGGTGACTGTCTGCGCCGCCACCACATGTTTCTGCATGGAAACCGGACCTACAGGATTGCAGGGCGATGTTTCGGACCCGGGTCGAAGCCACCGCGCTGTGCGTCGGCGGGAACGTCGAGATACTTCCTTAAAGCCATGCCTGACACTCATGTTCAGGTTGTGGGGGTGTCGGGGATGTTTGAAAACTCGGCGTACCGGGCGAAGGATTCGACATCGGCCGTCCGATGGGACGAAGCCAGCCTGATGGCGGGGCTGGCTCCAGCGAGGCGTATGTTGTCCGGCATCGGGATTGGGTGATTTCACCGATGGTTCGCCCGGAATCCACGTCTATCGTGATCACACGGCAAGGGATTGCCGCCGACGATCGCGAGGCACGGAGAGGGAGCACCGGGATGGACACGGCGACGACAACGACGACACGGACGGTCAAGGTTTCGCGGCTGCTCGCCGCGCTGGCGATGGCGCTGATGCTGAGTGTGTTGATCGCGCAGGCGGCGGGCGCGACCACCAAGACGCACGTCTCCGTCGGCAGGCGAAACGAGATCCAGACCCAGAACTGCGAGGATGGCGGCGGCACGATCGAGGTGACGAACCACTACGGCAGCGTCACCAACGGGCACCAACTGCACGGATCGTCGACGACCTGCTCGGGAGGTGCTCTGGGTGGCATGACCTGCGTCAACACGAAGACCACCATCAGTTGCACGACGGCGTTCGTCAGCACGCCGCAAGGCGTGACCGGCGGCGCGGCGGCCGTGCAGGCGGACGCCGTAGCCGTCGAGGAGACGTCGACGCCGGTCCCGGCGATCCGAGGCGTCTCGGCGCAGAACGCCGGAATCGACCGCAAAGACGGCACGCAGCCGTAGGGCGGAGGTCGGCCGGAACGGATTGCGACGGGACGAGGGCGGGGGAGGCGGTCGCCTCCCCCGCCCTCGTCCCGATCCCCGATGGTCGGCTCGGTGCGCGGTCCATCGTGCGGTGTCGGGTGGGCGGACGGCATGGCGACGACGAGATTCTTCCTGCGTCAGAATGACAGGTGGGGCGTGCCTCCCCGACCGTCAGCCTGAGTGGTTTGTGACACGCCATGGGTCATCGCCCGGGCCGACGACGGTTCTCGCGTCGCTCGAAGGGATTCCTCGACTCTGCCAGCGGGCTCCGCTCGGAATGACGGGGACAGGGGGCGTCGCCTCACCCTGTCCCTGACCCTGCGCACCGACTCCCCCGCGGGCTCCATTCGGAATGACGGGCGAGGGGCGTCGCGGCGTTTTCGGCGATGATGCACAGCGCAGTGAGGCGCCGAGCCGCGAAGGATCTCGTGCTCCTTCCGACAGGCCGATCGGCGATGGAGAGCGCTCAGTCCGCGCGGTCTTGCGGAGCGTTCGACTTTAGACCGTCGCGGAGCAGGGCCTCGATCTCCTCCGCCGAGCAGCCGAGCTCCTGGAGGATCTCGACGGTGTGCTGGCCGAGCAGGGGCGGGGCCTGGGTGACCTCGAGGGTCGAGCCGGAGAAGGCGTAGGGGAAGCCGGTCACGGTGACGGAGCCGAGCGTGGGGTGCGGCACCTCGCGCCGGAGGTTGTAGGCGTCGATCTGGGGGTCGGCGAAGACGTCGGCGACGGTGTTGATCGGGCCGCAGGGGACGCCGGCCACGTCGAGCCTGGCGATGACCTCGTCGGTCGTCAGCGCGTGGAGCACGGCGTCGATCGCCTCGTAGAGCGCGGATTTGTTCGTGATCCGGCCCGCGTTGGTCGCGAACCGCGCGTCGTCGGCGGCGTCGACGAGGCCGACGCCGGCGCAGAAGCGTCTCCACAGGTTGTCGTTGCCGACCGCGATGTTCACGTAGCCGTCGCCCGTCTTGAAGGTGTCGTAGGGGCAGACGATCGGATGGGCGTTGCCGAGCGGCCGCGGGACCTCGCCGGTGGCGAACCAGCCGCCCGCCTGGTAGGTGAGCATCGCGATCTGGCCGGCGAACATCGAGACGTCGATGTATTGGCCCTCGCCGCTCCGCCCGCGTCCGACGAGCGCCGCGGCGATCGCGTAGGCGGCGAACATGCCGGCCCCGATGTCGCCGATCGATACACCGAGGCGGGTCGGCAGGCCGCCGACCTCGCCGGTCACGCTCATGATCCCGCCCATGCCCTGCACGATCAGGTCGTAGGCGGTGCGGGCGCTGCCGGGGCCCTCCTGCCCGAACCCGGAGATCGAGGCGACGACGCAGCGCGGGTTGCGCGCCTTGACCGCGTCGTAGCCGAAGCCGAGGCGCGCCATCGTGCCGGGGGAGAAGTTCTCGACCACGACGTCGGCGCCCTCGATCAGCCTCCAGAGGATCGCGCGGCCGCCGTCGCTCTTGCGGTCGAGCGCGATCGAGCGCTCGTTGCGGTTGATCGAGAGATAGTAGACCGCCTCGCCTTCGATGAACGGCGGTCCCCAGGCGCGGGTGTCGTCGCCGGTTCCGGGCATCTCCACCTTGACCACGTCGGCGCCGAGATCGCCCAGCATCATCGTGCAGTAGGGCCCCGTCATCACGCGGGTCAGGTCGACGACGCGGATGCCTTCAAGCGGGCGCGGTGCGACGGGCATGGACGGCTCCTGTGGACGAGGTAGGCGGTAGGAAATAGGCGGTTAGGCAGAAAGAAATAGGCGGTGGGCGGACGCAGGAGTGTAGCATCGGCAGAATATTGACAGTATGACGTCATACTGTTAGTATCAATACGTCGGACAAAGCGGGAGCGGGTGGCGCGGCGGGGAAGCGGGGTGGATGCGGAGATGGCGCGCACGCGCAGGTACAGCCTTGTCGAGTTGACCGAGGCGGCGGGCGTTTCGGTGCGGACCGTCCGCTACTACATCGGGGAGGGGCTGCTGCCGCCGCCGGAGGGGGCGGGGGTCGGCAGCTCGTACGGTCAGGGGCACCTCGACCGGCTGCGCCTGATCGGCAGATTGAAGGACGCCTATCTGCCGCTGCGCGAGATCCGGCGGCGGCTGACGGGTTTGGACGACGAGGCCGTGGCCGCGGTCCTGGCCTCCCATGCCGCAACGCATGATGGGGAAGGCGTGGACTCGGCGGAGGCCGGAACGCCGGCGGAGGAGCGCACGTTCGACCTGCATCTGGCCGAGCCGCCAGTCGACACCGCGGGCGCATACATCGCCCGCGTGCTGAAACGGTCCGCGCCCGTGACGACTCCGCGGACGCGCCAAGCCCCGTCGACGCCCGCGCCGGCCCCGGCGTACAGCCCTGTGGAACCCGTCATGGCCCCGCCCGAGCCGGACGCGGCGGTCGACCGCGCCGGCGCCGCACCGGCCGCCACCGCGCAAAAAACGTGGCGGCGCATCCCCATCGGCCCCGACGCGGAGCTGCTGATCACCGACGAGGCCTACACCCGCCAGCGCGACAAAATCGACTGGCTCGTCCGATGGGCAACCAAAGTGATTGGGTAGCGGGCCCTCAGCTTTGGGCTTTGAGCTCTGGGCTTTGGGTCGGGCGCTTCTACGACGCTATCGCTGATC
>JBPCRG010000338.1:0-4276 GCA_050997095.1 Thermomicrobiales bacterium
GTGGTCAGCCGGACGAGGTGTTGACGACTCGGCATGGCGGGGCCTCCTTGCGCACGGGATCGACACGGTCCCCCGACCCTACACCCGCCTGTGCCATGATGTCAATTGACATTGCATGGAGCACTGACGAAGGAAGAATCTCGTCGGTCTTGACATGTCGGATACGGTCCCGGATTCAGACCGCGAAGGAGGCGTGCCTCTATGGCCGGACGACTGGCGCTCTGTCCGTCGTCATTCGTCGGGATCGGGTGACGACGAGATTCTTCCTTCGTCAGAATGACGATTGGAACGCGGCTCCTCCCACCGACATCTTGAGGTCGCGAAGGACTTCTCGTCCGACACCGTCACACCGATTCGGAAAGCGCGGACCCCGCGTCGCCCCCGATGGCCAGGCGGCACCACGCCGCGACCTCGTCGGTCAACCCCAGCCCGGGCCACTCCTCCGGGCAGAACCAGCCGACGTCGTCGCGCGCCGCCGCGGGCTCGCCCGAGGCCAGATAGACCAGGTCGATGTGCTCGTGTCCCGGCCGGATCACGGCGACCTGCACCCCCGCGGGGCGGCAGAGCTGCGTCGGCTGGCCCGCCAGCGCGACCGTCACGAGTTGGTCGACGATCAAGCGGGCGTCGACGCCCGTCTCCTCCCGCACCTCGCGGACCGCCGCCTCGTCCGGCAGTTCGTGGGGTTCGATGTGGCCGCCCGGAGGCAGCCACCGTCCAAGCGTCCGATGGCGATGCAGCAGCACCCGGCCGCCGTGCGCGACGAACACGGCGACCGTGAAGTCCCGGGTGACGGGTTCCCGCCTCGTTTCCGATGCGGCCCAAATTGGGTTGGTCACCGCGCGGGCGGCGTCGCGTCGTGCGGCTCGGTGGGCGGATCCGACTCCCGCTTGGCGCCGTTCGGGCCGTGGCCAGCCGACGGATGCCCCTCGGTCGGGGTGAGGCGGATTTTCGTCGCCTCCTCCACCCAGTTCCGCCGCGCCTCCGCGGCGCCGTTCGCGGTCGGACCCTTTCCCTCGGCGGCCCGCTCCCGGCGGACCCGGACCCCGTCCACGTCCAGCACGACATCGCGGGCTCCGCCGGGCCCGTTCACCGGCTCACCCGTCTCCGGGTCGAACGACGGCGTGAATCGGGAGACGAACTGGACGTCGTCCGCGCGGTTGGCGTTGGCGCCCGCCGGCCAGGAGGCCGCGCCGTCGCGTTGCCGCCTTTCGGGTTGATGCTCGGACGGGGACGGCCACCGCGACGACCAGGCGTTGGAGGCGGTCTCGACGACCCCGCGGGTCATCCGCGCGACGCCGCTGCGCCAGGAATCGCCCGCCCGCTCCTCTTCCCGGACCGCGGACAGCGGCTCCGCGGTCGCCCGCGGCACGAACCAGCGTTCCATCGGAGCCGCGGCCGCCGATTTCGAGGAGGCGGCGAGCGGGCGCATCGGGGAGGCCGGATCCTCGTCCCGCCCCGCCGCCATCAATCTCCAGACGGTCCACCCCGCGCCGATCGCGATGGCATGAAAGAGGAGCACCGCCCCCCACCGGCGGAGGAGGTCGCCGGTCCACATGTCCGCCGGCGCGGTCAGCACGTTCCAGGAGAGCAGCGCGGTCGTTGAGAGCAGGTAGAGGCCGACGTGGAAGGAGAGCATCCCTCCGCCCAGGATCCAGGCGGTGCATCTCCCGCTCAGCGTGGCCCAACGGCTGGATCCGGCGGTCGAGTCACGGCGGTTCGGGGTATCCATCATGATGATTCCTGTGAACGAGAGGAGGCGCGGGGGCGGAGCGGGGCCCCCGTGCGGATCAACGCGCGCCGAGCAGCCCGGAGATTCTGGCGAGTTGCTTGGCATCGTTCTCCAGCAGCTCCTGCGTGCGGTTGCGGATCGACTTCTGGCCCTCGGTCATCACGTCCCAATCCGGGTCCGGCATCGAGCGGAGCATCGCCAGCGTCGACTCCCGCGCCGTTCCGAACTGGGCGATGATCGCGTTCGTCGAATCGTCGGCCGTCTCCGTGCCGATCGCGGGCAGGTCCTCGCCGAAGATGTCGGGAATCTCGATGCCCGTGATCCGCGCCTTCAGCGCCTGCGAAAAGCGGAGCTCGTCGTCGCGCAGCCGGCTCACCACCTCCCGCACCGACGCGCCCTCGTCCGCCGCCTTGGCTTTGAGCCGGGCCTCCGCCTGGATGCGAACGGAAAGATTCAGGACCCGGTACGTCGAGACCAATCCGTCGATGAGACTCTGATCCGGCATGGCATTCCCCTTTGTGTCGCGATCCTTGGCCGGGAGACCGGAGGAGCATCCGCTGCCGCGCGGCAGGGCGACGGACCCGAAGGATTCCCATGCAGACGTCGTCCGCGCCATCGCGATTCTACGTATTCTTGGGGTGATGGCGCCACCGCCCCTCCCGCGCCGCGCCGATGGCGCCGTCGGCCCGCGGCCCGATGGTAGAATGCGTTGGATCGTGAGGCCGCACGTCATCGGCGCCATCTTCCAATATGAAAGCGGGACGAGCGGCATGGCCAGCGGCTTTCTGCCCTCCAAGGACAAACTGGCGGCGCGCACGCCGATGCGGTGCCCGGTCTGCAACGGCGATCTGCATCGGGTGATGATCCGCGACCTCGGCGGCGTCTCCGCCGATCTGATCTGGCAGTTGCACGCCGGCGAATGCGCCGAGCACGGCTGGTTCCAGTGCGAGGTGATCTCCCGACCGCCGCGCGAGATCTTCGCGGTCGACCGCCCGTTCGGCGTCGCGCGGCGGATGGAGATCGACGGCGTCGAGGTCTACGCCTTCGCCACCGTCTGGGACGACGCCGGACCGGACGTCAAACGCTCGCGCGTCGACCCGTTCGATCCCCGCTACTGGCAGACCAGACGGCAAGCGTATCGCCTCTAGCCCGCCGCTGGCTGCGGACGGCATCTCGAACAGAATTCGACCGCACGACGCACGTCTGGAACCCACGAACCAATGACACACCCATCCTTGGATCCGAACCCGCATCCCAACGGCCCGGCGATGGTGGTCGAGGGCAATGCCCGGCCCGGGATCACGCCCTTCTCCCTGCTGCTGGTGTTGCTGATCGGGTATGTGATCATCAAGGTCCAACTCGTGATGGTCCTGCTGCTGCTGTCGCTGCTCTTCGCGACGATCATCGAGCGGCCCGTGCATCTGCTGGAGCGCAGGGGGGTCCCGCGCGGCCTCGCGATTTTGGCGATGTACGTCTCGATCGTCGGGGTGATCGCGCTCGGCGTCATGCTGATCGCGCCGACGATCGCCGCCGAAGCGCACACGTTCCGAAGCGACGCCCCGGCGCAGCTGCGTGAACTGCGCGACTCCTGGAGCGGCAGCCGCAACGGGCTGCTGAGCGGTCCCGGGGCCGACGCGCTCAGCCGCGCGATTGACCAGATCGACAACCCGTCCCCCTTGCCCAAGGGGCTGACCGTCGGCATCGTGGCCGGAATCGGCGGCGGGGTCGTCGGGGCGCTGACGGTCTTCGTGATCGCCTTCTACTATCTGATGGAGAAGTCCTTCCTCCGGCGCCTGATCCTGCATCAGGTGAATCACAAAAGCCGGGCGCGGGTGGGCAGGGTCTGGGACGACGTCGAAGCCCAGGTCGGGCGCTGGCTGGGCGGGCAGTTGACGCTCTGCCTGATCATCGGCGGGTCGTCGCTCATCGGCTACGGGGCGATGGGCGTCCGCTTCTGGCCGCTGCTCGGGCTGTGGGCGGGCCTGACCGAGGCGATCCCGATCGTCGGCCCCTGGCTGGGCGGGATCCCGGCGGTGATCATCGCGATGACGCAGTCGTGGAACTTGGCGTTGATGGTCGGCGGCTTCGTCGTGCTGCTGCAGCTGATGGAGAACACCGTCCTCGTGCCGCGGGTGATGAAGGGGGCGGTCGGCCTCTCGCCGCTGACGGTCTTCACCGCGATCCTGACCGGCACCGCCTTCATGGGGATTGCGGGGGCGCTGCTGGCGATCCCCGTCGCGGCGGCCGTGCAGGTGATCGTGGTCGATGCGCTGAAGGCGCGGCGGCGGCCGTTGCGGCCGGAGGAGACGGCGGGCTCCAGTTGGCGGTGGATGCGGGGACAGGTCGCCGCGCAGCTCCACGAGTTCGAGCACGACCACGAACTCGGGCACGAGCACGGTCACAGTCACAGCCGCGATCACGATCAACCGGCCGCGGCGCATTCGGCTCCGCCGTCCTCCGCGCACACGCCGTCGGCGATCTCGACGAGAACGTCGGCAAGCTGGTCGGCGCAGGTCCTTGCGCGGGCCGCCGGGCAGGCAGCGGAGC
>JBPCRG010000636.1:0-12783 GCA_050997095.1 Thermomicrobiales bacterium
ATTCAAGGAGATCAACGAGGCGTACGAGACGCTCTCCGACGCGGACCGTCGGGCGTCCTACGATCGGTTCGGCCACGCCGCCAACGGGATGGGCGGCGGCGATCCGTTCGGCGGATTCGGCGGGTCCCCCTTCGGAGACCTCTTCGAGAGTTTCTTCGGCGGCGCCGCGGGCAACAAGGGTCGCCGCGCCGCGCCGCCGAGGGGGCAGGATCTTCAGGTCACGATCGACCTCACCTTCGAGGAGGCGGTTTTCGGCGTCGAGCGGGACGTCGAGATCATGCGCCTCGAGACGTGCGAGGACTGCCACGGCACGCGGATGAAGGACGGCCAGGCCGCGCCGCGCTGCACCACCTGCGGCGGCACCGGGGAGGTCCGGCGCGTGCAGCAGACGATCCTCGGCCAGTTCATGACCACGACCGCCTGCACGACCTGCCGGGGCGAGGGCGTGACGATCACCGATCCCTGCCCGCGCTGCCGGGGCCGGGGGCGCACGTCGCAGGTGCGGATCATCAGCGTGACCGTGCCGCCGGGCATCGACGAGAGCCAGACGCTCCGATTGTCGGGGCAGGGGGAGTCGGGTCCCGGCGGCGGCGGACCCGGCAATCTCTACGTCAAGGTGCGCGTCAAGCCGCATGCGCAGTTCACCCGGCAGGGCAAGCAGATCCACCTCCAGATGGGCGTGAACGTCGCGCAGGCGATGCTCGGCGACGAGATCGAGATCGACACGCTGGACGGGGCGGTCGAGTTCAAGCTGCCGTCGGGGACGCAATCGGGCCAGCAGTTCCGCCTTCGCGGCAAGGGTGTGCCCGATGTCCGGGGCGGCGACCGGGGCGACCAGCTGGTCACGATCCATGTGGTGATTCCAAAGAGTCTGTCGACCGAGCAGCGCCATCTCGTGGAGCAGCTGAGCCATTCGCTCGGCGGCGACGTCACGCCGCAGCCGGTCGGGCGCGGATTCTTCGACGAGGTCAAGGACGCGCTGGGGGTCTGATCTCCGCTCAGTCGCCGTCGCGCACGATCGCCGCGGTCTGGCGGAAGGCGAAGGCGACCGCGACGGCCACGACGGCGCCGGCCATCGACCACGCGACGACGATGAGCGGCCAGCCCAGCAGCGCTTCGCCGGCGATGTCGAATCCGATCCGTGCCGAGGACGCCGACGCCAAGTCGCCCGAGAAGAGGACGATCCGCAGCGCGGCGACGCCCGTCGCCACGCCGAATAGGGATCCGGCGACAAGGCTGAACGCCCTGCCCGGCAAGGCGACCGCGCGCTGGATCTGCTCCGCGTCGAACACGGGGGCGACCGCCGATGCGGCGGTGTCGATCAGCACATACCCCAACGCCATCCAGAGGACAAGCGCGACAAGCTCCAGCGCGGGGACGAGCGGAGCGGAGCGGAGCACCAGCGTGAGCGTGACCACGGCCACGCTCACGGCGGCGACCGGAATCAGGTTTGCGATCGCCTTGCAGAAAAAAATGCGCCGCTCGGTCAGGGGGAGCGACCGAAGGATCGAGACGTTGCGACCCTCGCTGCCGAACGAATAGAGGGACAGACCGAGGGAGAGCCCCCATGGCAGCAGCGCGAGCGAGGCGTTCGCCGTCCAGAAGGCCCGGATCTCGGAATGGCCGTCCAGGGGCCCATGCCCGAGCGCGACGGTGTAGACCAGCACGATCGCTAGCGGCCATATCGCTCCGCTGAGCCGCCGCAGATCGCGGAAGAGCGTCAGCCATTCCTTGAGGATCAAGGTGGCCGCGGCCGGCGGGAAGATGCTGACCGCGCGCTCCGACCGTTCGGCGAAGACGCGATTCGGACTGGCCGTCTGCACCGCACGGGTCCGAGAGAGCCCAAGGATGAACGTGCGCTTGAAGACTTCGAACGAGCAGGCCACGAGGACGCTGGTCATCGCCGCCAGGTACGCCGTCATCAGCGCCGCATGGGCGGGCCGGCCGGCCGCCGCGGAGTCCAAGGCGTCGGCGGCCCAGCCGGCGGGGGTCAGCATAAGCCAGATCGGCGACGCCTGACCGGCGTCGCCGGCCCGACCCGGCGCGAACGGCAGACCGGACGGGGTGAGCAATCGCCATCCGGCCGCGGAAACGGCGACGACGGCAAGGCTGAACGCGAAGAGGAAGATCCGGGCGCGTTTCGGGGGAATGTATCGGGCCACGAGCGACACGACCGTGACGGCGATGGCGGTCGGGATGGCCACGAAGCAGACTCCCACGACGACCGCGACCGGGGCGAAGAAGACGCCGCCCGCGCGGGCCGAGGCGAAGCCCCCGATGCCGCCGAGCAGCAGGATCGAGGCCGGAGCCGCGCCGGCCATCGAGTCGACGAGCTTGCTCCCGATGAGCACCCGCAGCGGCACCGGCAGCGTGACCAGGAACGGAACGTCGTCGGCAAGGAACAGGGACTGGAGCGCCGTCGTCGCGGCCCCGATGAAGCAGCCGATGGCGGCGAGGGTCAGCATGGCGGCCAACATGCCGACGCCGGCGGACTGGGACGGAGCGTTCTTCACGCTCTGCGAGAAGCCGAGGGCGAGAACGACGGTGAATCCGACGACCGAAGGAATCACCACGCCGTATTGGGCGGCGACGCGGAAGGGGTGGCGCCGCCGGGTAACGGCGAACCGGTTGCGGGCCGTGCGAAGCTTGAGGCCCGCCATGACCGCCCCGAGTCGGCGGGCGGAGTCGTCGAAGGTCGCGCGCGCCCGGTCAAGCGTTCCGGCCGTCATGCTGTCGCGACTCCGTAGAGATTGATGGTCGGGGACGCCGCGGCGCCGGTCAACTCCAGGAATATCCGTTCCAGGCTGGCTCCCGGCATCGAAAATTGCGTGCGCAGATCGTCGACCGAACCGATCGCGGCCAGATGGCCGTCGTTGAGGACGCCGACCCGGTCGCACATCTGCTCGGCGATCTCCAGCACGTGGGTCGTCATGAAGACGGTCGCCCCGCGGTCGCAGATCTGGCGCAGCACGTCTTTGACGACTCTCGCGCTGCGCGGATCCAGCCCGTTGGTCGGCTCGTCGAGAAAGAGGACCTCGGGCTCGTGGATCAGCACGCCCGATAGGGCGACCTTCTGGCGCATGCCCTGAGAATACGTCTCGATCAACTGGCCGGCGGCGTGCTCGAGGTCGAACGCCCGGAGCAGGTCCGCGACCCGCTGGTCGCGGTCGCGCCGCGGAACGCTGTAGATGTCGGCCATGAAGCGGAGGAACTCGCGCCCCGTCAATTTGTCATAGAGGAACGGCTGCTCGGCCCTGTATCCGATCACCCGCTTGAGGGCGAGGCGGTCGCGCGTGACGTCAAGCCCGGAGACGTGGGCCGTCCCGGCGTCGGGCGAGACGAGACCGGTGAGGATCTTGATGGTGCTGCTCTTGCCGGCGCCGTTCGGACCGAGAAACACGAACAACTCGCCACGCGCGACCGAGAACGTCAGGGCGTTGATCCCGACGCCGGAAGGATACCGTTTGACCAATCCGACAACGTCGATCACCGAGGTTCCTTCGCGCGATGCAGAGACGAGGAAAGAGACCGCTGCCGGGCCCCGACGGGGAGTGGATCGGCCCTCGCGTCAAGAGTAGCGCCTCAGCCCGCGTCGGGGCATGGCCAGAAGGGACGAACGCGGCGGGATGCCCTCAACCGAACGCGGAAACGGCGGGAACCGCGATCCGGTCCCGCCGGTGAAGGTCGGCGCGAGTTTCGGTTTCGGCCGGCGGATCGCCGAGTCACCCCGAGAACATGGTGCCGATCACATCGTAATACCTGGTTTGCATGACGAGGGAGAACCCTTTCACCGCGAGGACCGCCGCGATCGAGCAAAGGACCAGAATGAAGGCGTACTCCACCATCGCCTGTCCTTCTTCGGAAGTTTCGTTCTCATTGCGCAGATGCGCATCGAACCAGGCGATCATTTCTACCATAGTGTCCGCCGAACACCCCGAGTCTGCCGTTGAAAAGCTCCGAATCGTGGAGGCCGCGCCGCGTTCCGACAAGATCGTTGGATCATTGCGTGAATGGTGTGATGAGCTTTTTCGCGGTCGCGACGTCCGATCGCCTTCGCTTCTCCGGCAGTCAATCGGAATCCTCGGTCATTCTCCTTTCTCCAGGACCAAGAAGCACAATCTTTGTGGAGAGGGGTCGCCTGCGCTCTCGAAGGGCCGGATCGCGGAACAGGCTTTGCCGGCCCTTGTCGGCTGCTTTCAGAGGTCCGCCGGGCAGGGCGGGCCATCCGTGCCTCTCGCAAATCATCGTACTGGACGATCGGCGAGCCCTCCATCACACAGACGGTTGAAATCGACCGGTACTGTCGGGTGTTTCGACGCGCCGAGAAAGGTCTGCCGGCCCATGCCGGTAGGGCTGGGCCCTGGGTACCGATCGTACGCACAGGGGAGTTGCGTCCTCCGCGAGGCGAAGGCTCAGCACGAATCGAACGCGATCCTCGGCCTCGGTCGCGGCGGTTCAGACCATCGCCTCCTGGCCGACCGGGATGAGCACTTCGACCGAAACACCGCGATTCGCCCGGGTCTCGGGCGTCATCGTCGCGTTCAGCAGCTGGATGCGGTGCTGGAAATGCGGCTCCTGCAACCGCTCGAAGACGATCTCGCGGTCGGTCTGGATGGACGTCGCGTCCACGCGGAGACGGGCGGCGGCGGGCTCCCGATCGACGTGGATCCCGATGTGGTCGGCGGCACCCTCGGCGAGGATCGCGGCGAGGATCGATTGGACCATGCGGAAGAGCGCGACCTGCAGCGTCGAGTTCAGCTGGAGGTCGTGCTCCGGTCCGCTCACGCTGAACTGGATGTCCTTGAGCCTGCCCAGCTCGGTCATGTAGCGGCGCAGCGTCGCGAGCAGGCCGAGGTCGTCGAGGATCATCGGCCGGAGATCGAAGATCATCCGCCGCGTCTCCTGGAGCGATTGGTTGATCATCCCGCGGAGGCTGCTCAACTCGGTGCGGGCTTCGTCCACGTCGCGGTCCATCAGGCGCTCGCAGATCTCCGCGCGCAGGATGAGGTTGGTCAGCGCCTTGGTCGGACCGTCGTGGATCTGGCGCGAGATGCGGAGCCGCTCATCCTCCTGCGCTTCGATGATGCTCAGGATGTTCGGCATGCTGATCAACTCGGTGCCGGCCAGCATCCCGGTGGGATTGGAGAGGTTGGGCTCGCGGATCTGATCGTCCATCGGCACCGACTGCATGCCCAGGAGGTCGATCAGGAGGCGCAGTTTTTCCTGATACTCCTTTATGTGCTGCTGACGGTTCTGCAGCTGCTCCGATTGCGACCGCATCATGAAGAGGCGAAGCTGGATCTCGTGGGCGGTGTTGAAGAGATCGCGGATGTCCTCGCGGCTGTAGTTGTCGAGATGCAGCTCCATGTCCCGCACGCGGTTGGACATCTGCACCTCGCGGTTGGCGAGTTTTTCGACCTCGCTGTTCGTTTTGGCGAGCAGGATCGAGATCTCGGCGAGGGACTGGACAGACTGCTCCAGCTCCACGCGGCACTCGCCCTCGAGGGAGAGCACCCGGTCGAAGAACTCTTTGGTTTGCGGAGGGGGCAGCACCATGGAACGATCTCCCATCGCGGCGCGGCGCGATCATGCACGCGAGTCGGTCGGCTCTCCATTTCGACGGATCGCCGCCGATTGAGGCCACGGTAGACCCGCGGGGGGAGGGGAGGCAATGCGACGAATGTCCCAAAGATCCATCGAGGGGAGGCCGGCGGCGGCCGTTCGGACGCATGCTATGATTCGGAAAATGCGCCCGCGCCGGGGTTGAAGCACCGGCGCGGCATGCCGATGGCGAGTGGTGAAACGGTATCACACGGGTCTTTGGAACCCAGATTTCAGGTTCGAATCCTGGCTCGCCAGCCATCCGTCGGAGAATGAGCGGTTCGCGGCGACCGACTTCGCCATCGGTCGCTCGATGGCGTCTGGCGCGCACCGGAGGGGGACGACTGGTCGATGTCTGAGGACGCCGTCGCGTTGATCGTGCTGGCCGCGGGCATGGGATCCCGGATGAACTCCCGGCTGCCGAAGCCGCTGCATCCCGTCGCCGGGGAGCCGATGCTCTGGCGCGTGCTGCGGGCGGCGGCGGCATGCCGGCCGCGGAGTGCGACGGTCGTGCTGAGCCGGGAAATCGCCGACCACCCCGCCTGGCGCGCCGCCGACCTGTCCGTCTCCGTCGCGATTCAAAAGTCGCCGCTGGGAACGGGCGACGCCGTCCGCTGCGCCCTGCCGGAGGTCGGAGAGGCGCGGTGGCTGCTGGTCCTCTTCGCCGACCACCCGTTGCTCACGCCGGATACGGTGATCCGCTTGATCGCCGGGGCGGAGGCGCAGGCCGCGAAGGTGACGGTGCTGACCTGCCTGCTCGACGACGCGGGCACGTACGGCCGGATCGAACGCGATGCGCGGGGCCGGGTCGTGCGGGTCGTCGAGCGGAAAGAGGATCGCCCGGATGCCCGGCAGGGCAGGGTCGAGATCAACTCGGGGATGATGGTGCTCGATGCCGCCTGGGCGCGGCTGGCGCTGCCGCGGATCGAGCCGAGCGCTTTGACCGGAGAGTATTACCTGCCCGAGCTCGTCCGGCTGGCGGCGGCCGATCCGGACCCCGAAGATCGCTGGCCGGTCGCGACCGTCGTCGGCGCCGAGCAGGATCTCCTCGGCGTGAACGACCGGGTCGAGCTGGCGCGGGCCGATTCCATCCTTCGCGGGCGGATCCGGACAAGGCACATGCTGGCGGGCGTGACGCTGATCGCGCCGGAGCAGATCGTGATCGACGAGGATGTGGAGATCGGCGCCGACACGACGATCCATCCGTTCAGCGTGCTGGAGGCGGGAACGCGGATCGGCTCGGGATGCGAGATCGGGCCGTTCGCGTCGCTGCGAGGGGCGAGGATCGAGGATGGGGCGCGGGTGCTGGCGTCGACGGTCGTCGAGGCGGCGTTGGGCCGGGGAGCGGACGCCGGACCGTACGCGCATCTGCGGGCAGGGACGACGGTGGGGCCGGACGCGCACGTGGGGAACTTCGCCGAGATCAAGAATTCCGAGCTGGGCGCGGGCTCACGGGTCGGGCATTTCAGCTACGTCGGCGACGCGACGGTCGGCGAGCGCGCCAACATCGGCGCCGGGACCGTGACGTGCAATTTCGACGGCGTCGGGAAGCACCGCACGGCGATCGGAAAGGACGCGTTCATCGGCAGCGGCACGATGCTGGTGGCCCCGGTGTCCGTCGGCGATTTCGGCCGGACCGGGGCCGGGTCGGTCGTGATCCGCGACGTCGCCGCGGGGACCACGGTGGTCGGCGTCCCCGCGCGGCCGTTGGCGGCGCGCGGCTCGCGCGCGCCATCGGACAACACGGCGAGACCGGACGGCGGAGGCAAACATTGATGGACGGTCGACTGCAGGTCTTCTCCGGGTCCGCGCACCACGTGCTCGCCTCCGACATCATGGCCGAGCTGGAGGCGCCGCTGGGCCGGGCGATCGTCGGCAAATGGCGCAACGGCGAGACTCGGGTCAAGCTGGAGGAGAACGTCCGCGGTTCGGATGTCTTCATCATCCAATCGCTCAGCAATCCGGCGGACCACCATCTGATGGAGCTGCTGCTGATGATCGACGCGGCCCGGCGGGCCTCGGCCGCGCGGATCACCGCGGTCGTCCCGTCCTACGCCTAAGCGAAGCAGGAGAAGAAGACCTCGGGACGGGAGCCGATCTCGGCCAAACTGGTGGCGAATCTGATCGTGACGGCGGGCGCGGATCGGGTGTTGACGATCGATCTGCACTCCCCGGCGATCGAGGGGTTCTTCGACATCCCGGTCGACCACCTGCGGGCGGCGTCG
Organism: Thermomicrobiales bacterium; assembly: GCA_050997095.1. Taxonomy (GTDB): domain Bacteria; phylum Chloroflexota; class Chloroflexia; order Thermomicrobiales; family UBA6265; genus JBPCRG01. The sequence goes on from JBPCRG010000636.1 coordinate 7,827, forward strand.
CTGCTGGCGCACCGCTTCCGCCGCGCGGGACACGGAAACCTCGTCGCGGTGAGCCCGGACGCGGGCGGTGTGGCACGGGCCGACGAGTTCCGCTCCCGCGTCGGCGCTCCGCTCGCGATCATCTCCAAACGCCACCCGACCCCGGACGCCACGGAGGTCCTGGAGATGGTGGGCGACGTCGACGGCAAGCTTGCGGTGATCATCGACGACATGATCTCGACCGGAGGCACGCTGATCGCCGCCGCGGAGATGCGGAAGGAGCGCGGAGCCCGCGAGATCCAGTGCGCCGCGACCCACGGCACCTTCGCGGACGACGCGCTGGCCCATTTCGCGGCGTCGCCGATCAGCCGCGTCTTCGTGACCGACACGATTCCGCTCCCGGAGACCGGCCCGCGGGAGATCGTCGAGGTCGTGACGGTGGCGCCGCTGCTGGCCGAGGCGATCATGCGGATCCACAAGGATTTGAGCATCTCCGCCCTCTTCACGTAGATGCTCGAGCCCGGCCCGCTTCAGATCCGCTGGGAGATCCACCGACGCGACACCGTGCGCAGCACGATGGAGGAGATCGACGCGCTCGCCGCGGCAGGGGCCCCCGAGGGGACCGTCGTGGCGGCGCGGACGCAGACCGACGGTCGCGGGCGGGCGGGGCGGTCGTGGGTCGCGCCGCCGGGCGGCGGGCTCCTCTGCTCGCTGCTGCTCCGGCCGACGCTTGCTCCCCACGAGATCAGCGCCTGGCCGCTGCTTCTGGGACTCGCCACGGCCGAGGCCTGCGAGGAGATCGGCGGAACTCCGTGCCAGATTAAGTGGCCCAATGACGTGATGGCTGGAGGCCGGAAGCTGGCCGGGGTGCTGGTGACGACCCGCTCGTTAGGTGGGCGGATCAGCCACGTCACCTGCGGGGTCGGCATCAACCTGACAGGGTCGCCTGCGGATCTGGCTGCCGGGGCGACGAGCGTCTCGGCGCTGTCGTCCCGCCTCGTCTCGAGCGACGAGGCGTTGCCGCTTCTGCTGGCGAGGGTCGCGATCCGCTATGCCGGGTTTCTTCGCGACGGGGGGCGGCCGTCGCTGGACGAATGGGTGGGCCGCGCGGCGTGGATCGGCGACGTCGTGGAGATCGACGACGGCGCCGAACGCAGACGCGGGACCTACCGCGGGGTCGACGCCGATGGAGCTCTGCTGCTCGAAACGGCCGACGGCACGACGTCGCGGGTGGTGGCGGGCGATCTCACCCGCGGACCGCGGCCGGTGTAGCGGACGTCGTCGCGGGCGTTCCCTAGGAAATGTCGATGGGAAATGCAACTGGTCGGGATGCGATGGCGCGATCCTCCGGTTGCGGTCGGAGCGATCCGGATAAAACTCGACAATGACCTGTGCATCGCTGCTCCGGTCGAATTGCCCGCGTTGTGCGCGTCGTCCTATACTCTTCGCCGACAGTCGCGTGGGTCGGGAAAAGGATCGCGTCGGCAGTTCTTCGCCGGGCGCACTGGAAAGACGGGCACTAAGATGAATTTCGATCTCAGCGACGAGCAGATCCAGGTCCGGGACATGGTCCGGGAGTTCGCGAGACGCGAGGTCGCGCCCTTCATCCGGGATTGGGACGCCAACGGCGAGTTCCATCGCGAGGCGCTCGAGAAGATGGGGGAGTTGGGCATCCTCGGATTGCCGATCCCCGAGCGGTACGGCGGCCTTGGTCTGGATTACGTGAGCCTGGCGCTTGCCTGCGACGAGCTCGAATATGTCGACACGTTTCTGCGCGTGGTGATGAGCGTCCACGTGGGGCTCAACAGCTTGGCGCTGCTGCAATGGGCCAACGAGGAGCAGAAGCAGCGGTGGCTCGTGCCGCAGGCGCAGGGTCTCAAGTTCGCGACCTTCGGCCTGACCGAGCCGAACGCGGGATCCGACGCGGGCGCGATCGAGTCGACCGCGGTCAACAAGGGCGACCACTACCTGCTCAACGGCGCGAAGATGTGGATCTCGTTGGCCGATGTCGCCGACCACTTCCTGATCTTCGCGAGCGTCGACCGGTCGAAGAAGCACAACGGGTTGACCGCGTTCGTGCTCGAGCGCGGGATGGAACGCTTCACGACCGCCTCGATCAAAGGCAAATTGGGCGTGCGGGCCGGGAACACCGGGGAGCTCGCGTTCAACAACGTCAGGGTCCCCGTCGAGAACCGGATCGGCGAGGAGGGCGAAGGCTTCAAGATCGCCATGAGCTGCATCGATCAGGGGCGGTTCACGGTGGGCGCCGGCGCCGTCGGCCTGACGCGGGCCTGCCTCGACGCGAGCGTGAGCTACGCGAACCAGCGGGTCGCGTTCGGGCAGCCGATCGGGAAGTTCGAGCTGGTGCAGCAGATGATCGCGAAGATGGCGCTCGGCCACGAGACGTCGTACCTGCTTTCGATGAAGGCGGCGGAGATGAAGAATCTCGGGGTGCGGAACACGCGCGAGACCTCGATGATGAAGTGGCACGCCTGCGATGTCGCGCTCCAGTCGGCGGACGACGCGATTCAGGTCCACGGCTCGTATGGCTTCTCGAACGAGTATCCGGTGGAGCGGTTCTGGCGGAACGCGCGGGGAGCCGTCATCTATGAGGGCACCCGCGAGATCCACACCGTGCTGCAGGCCGACTATGCGCTCGGGTATCGGCAGGACAAGCCGCTGCGGATGTCGCAGCCGCCCGCGTCCGGGTACGAGGTCCCCGATTCGTTGGCCGCGGACTGACCGCGTTCGGGATCCGACTGATTTCAGGGGCGGCCAGAGCACTCGCTCTGGCCGCCCGTGCGTCGGCGGGACAAGCGGCCAGTTTTTGCGTGAAGAAATGAACGGACGTCGCATTGGCACAGAGCGTCATTCTCGGGGGGGCGCGAACCCCGTTCGGCAAACTCAACGGATCGCTGGCGACGAAGTCGGCGGTCGACCTCGGTTCGATCGTGATCGGCGCCGCGATCGGGCGGTCGGGCGTCGACCGGAGCGATGTCGACCACGTGATCATGGGGCAGGTGCTTCAGGGCGGAACCGGACAGATCCCCGCGCGGCAGGCCGCGTTCTTGGCCGGTCTCGACAAGACGGTGACCGCCGAGTCGATCAACCGTGTCTGCGGATCGGGGATGCGCGCGGTCGCGCTCGCCGACATGCAGCTCCGACTCGGCGAGCACGAGGTGATCGTCGCCGGCGGCATGGAGAGCATGACCGGCGCGCCATTCCTCCTCCGGAAGGCGCGGGGCGGGTACCGGATGGGCGACGGCGTGCTGGAGGACATGATGGTCGGCGACGGGCTCTTCTGCGCGATCGAGCGCGTACCGATGGGGGCGCACGGCGACACGGTCTCCGCCGAGGAGCGGATCGGCCGGGAGGAGCAGGACGCCTGGGCGCTGCGCTCGCATGAGCGGGCGATCGCCGCGCGAAGCAACGGCCATTTCAAGGAGGAGATCGTTCCCGTCGAGGTCTTCACCAAGAAAGGGACGAACGTCGTCGAGCTTGACGAGTCCCCCCGGCGCGACACCAGTCTGGAGGCCCTCGCGCGGTTGAAGCCGGTGTTCACGTCCGACGGCGTCGTGACCGCCGGCAACGCGCCGGGCATCAACGACGGGGCGGCCGCGCTGGTCGTCACGACGGACGCGTGGGCGATGGCGAACGGAAAGCGCCCGTTGGCGACGGTTCTCGCGAGCGCCGAGGCGGCGTGGGGGGCGGCCTACCTGGCGTACACGCCGGCGATGGCGGCGGAGCTTGCATTGAAGAAGGCCGGACTGACCATCGGCGACATCGACCTCGTCGAGATCAACGAGACGTTCGCCAACGTCGCGATGATCTAGGCGGCGCGTCTCGGCGTCGACCTCGAGAAGGTGAACGTCAATGGCGGCGCGGTCGCGCTCGGTCACCCGATCGGCGCGACCGGGGCGAGAATCGTGCTCTCGCTGATTCTCGAGCTGCGGCGTCGGGGGGGAGGGCTGGGGCTGGCGGCGATCTGCTCGGGCGGCGGTCAGGGCGACGCGATGATCGTGAGGGTCGAGGCGGCGTAATGAGCAGCCGTGACCAGCCGCCCGCCGACGCCGGCAACGGCTCCGTCTTCTCGCTCGACGGCGTCGCGCCGAAGATCGCCGCCGACGCGTTCATCGCTCCGGGGGCGGTCATCGTCGGCGACGTCGTGATCGGGGCAGGATCGAGCGTCTGGTTCAACACCGTGATCCGGGGCGATTCCGCCCCGATCCGGATCGGGGCCGGCACGAACATTCAGGACGGAGCGGTGGTGCATGTCGATCCCGACGCCCCGTGCACGATCGGCGACGGCGTGACGGTGGGGCACGGCGCGATCGTCCACGGCACGACCGTCGGCGACCGGGTCACGATCGGCATGGGCGCGATCGTGCTCTCCCGATCGCGGATCGGGGACGGCGCGGTGATCGCGGCGGGGGCGGTGGTCGCGGAAGGCGCGGAGGTCGCAGCAGGGGCGCTGATGATGGGCGTGCCGGCGAAGGAGAAGCGCTCCCTCGACGCGGAGGGGCGGGCGGCGTTCGCCTCGGCCGGTCCCCGCTATGTCGCGAATGCGCGGCTCTACATCGGCACACTCCGACCGGCGGGCACAGGGAGGGCGGACGATCATGGCGGTTGATGTCGAGATCTCGGAGCACATCGCGACGATCACGATGAACCGTCCGGAGGCGCTCAACGCCTTCGACAACGGGCAGCTGCGGGCGATGACGGCGGCGTTCCGGGGAATCGGCGGCGATCGGGACGTGCGGGCCGTGATCCTGACCGGGGCGGGCCTGAAGGCGTTTGCGGCGGGGGCCGACATCAAGGAGATGGCGGAGATGACGGCGGCCGAGGGGCTGGCGTTCGCCCGCCTCGGCCACGCGATGGCGCTGGCGATCGAGAACCTCGCCAGGCCGGTGATCGCGGCGGTAAACGGGTATGCTCTGAGCGGGGGGTCGGAGGCCGCGCTCGCCTGCGGTCTGCGGAT
>JBPCRG010000099.1:0-3279 GCA_050997095.1 Thermomicrobiales bacterium
GCCCAGAGGGCGTCGTCGACCCGCCAAATCGTCGGGTCATCCTTGCCGGGCACCGCCGTCACCGCGGGAAGTGGTCTGTCCATGGGTCAACCGTATCATGTCGGGTTACTTTCTGGATAGCCTCTAAAGGGGTTGCGGAGCGGTCGTCGAAACGCGTTTGCGTCTGCAGGCGTTGCAAAATTGGTGCGACCTTCAGTGTCCCGCTCGTAGTCCGCAGGAAAGGGGCGAACCGACGACTGTTTATTCGTCTGCTGCAACTCCGTCGCGCGATGGGGGTGGAGCGGCTCCGAGCTTGCAGAGCGCTCGGCTGATCGCTCGTCGCGCACGGCTCAAAGCCCACGGCGCGCCGGCTGGCGCATCACCAGCGCCACCCCGACCGCCACCACGGCCAGACCCGCGAGCGCGGTCGGGCCGAACCGCTCGTCGAAGAGCAGATACGCCTCGATCGCGGTCACCGGCGGCACGAGATAGAGCAGGCTCGCGACCCGCGAGACGGAGTTCCCCCGGATCAGCACCAGCAGCAGCGAGACGGCTCCCAGCGAGAGGACGAGCACCAGCCAGCCCAGGGCGAAGACGAACTGGCCCGTCCAGCGCACGTGCATCTCCTCGGTCGTGAACGCCAGCACGCCCAACACGATCCCGGCGGAGAAATATTGGATCGCGGCGGCCGACGAGATGTCGACGGCGGCGCCGAACCGCTTCTGGTAAAGCGTCCCGGCCGTCGTCGCGATCAGCGCCACCGCGATCGCGAGGAACGCCCCCGGCGGGATCGAGTGCGCGGCCCCGGCCCGGACCTTCTCCTCGACGACCAGACCCACGCCCGCGAGGCCGAGCACGAGGCCAAGCCACTGGCGCCCGACCACGCGCTCGCGCAGCAGCGCCTGCGCGCAGACGGCGGTCAGGATCGGCTGGAGCCCGACGATCAGCGACGACAGCCCGGCCGGCATCCCGCGGCTGATCGCATAGAAGACGCCGCCGAGATAGCCCGCGTGGAGCAGCACGCCGGTGACCGCGACATGCCCGATCTGGCGTCGATCCCGCGGCCATGGGGCACACCTGACGGCGGAGATGCCGACGAGCAGAATCCAGGCGATCTGCATCCGGATGAAGAGGAACGTGAAGGGCGGCGCGAACGGCAGGCCATACTTCGCCCCGAGAAAGCCCGTGCTCCACAGGATGACGAAGAGCCACGGGGCGACGGCCGGAAGAAGCCGTACTGTGGCGCGTCGCAGACCCATGCCGCTCCCCGCCGATCGGGCCGCCGCGTCGGGCGCAGGCGTGGCCTCGGCATTGGACCCCGTGGTCACCGTCACGCCTCCTCCCCGGTGATTGCCGGTGAGCGATGGGCCGCCTCCAAGTCGCCCAAGGGATATGTCGCGTCGATCACGGTGCACTGATGCGCGCCCCGAATCGGCGGAATCGGCTCGAAACCCACCATGTTCAGCCGGCTCCCCCGCGTCACGCCGTTGGGCATCACGCTTCCGATCCCGACCCCGTCGCATAGAGAAAGGAGGCAGGGGATCTCTCCCTGCCCCCTCTCTCGACTCGTTTCATGAACCAGGTCGACCCGGCGCCGAGTGCGCTTTCGTCGCTAGGCCAGCCGTCGCGCCCCGTACCAGCGCGAGGCGTAGTAGTCGGAGCTGAGGTTGCTGATCACGACGCCCGTGGACTCGTTCTCGGCGTGGATGAATTGCCCACCGCCGATATAGATCCCGACATGGGAGAGACCCAAGGCGTAGGTGTTCTGGAAGAAGACGAGGTCGCCCGGCTGCAAGTTCCCTTGGTCGATGGGCGTGCCCACCGCGATCTGGGAGTCCGTGCCCGCTCCGATGTCCAACCCCAGCGTGTTCAGAACCACCCAATAGGTGAATCCCGAGCAGTCGAAGCTCGAGGGACCGTGCGTCGCCCAGATGTAGGGGTAGCCGAGGTACTGCATCGCAAAGCTCGCGATGCCGTTGCCGCCAGCGTTCGAGCCGCCTCCGCCGCCACCAGGGTTGCCACCGCTGCCCGGGTTGCCAGAGCCACCGCGCACGCTGAGCGCCGCATCCGTGAACTGGAGGAAGTCGCCAAGCATGTACCCTTGAATGCCGTCCCAATCCACGGGATAGAACCCGGAGGTGGGATTGCCCGTGATCTTGACCACGGTGGCCTCAGGCGCGACTGCGGCGATCCCGGAACTGTAGCTCGGGTCGTAGCGGAGATTGAGGTTGGCGCTCGTCGCGGCGTGGTCGCCGTCGGCAAGCCCGCCGCCGCCGCCGCCGCTTGCGCCGCCGTCGCTCGTGCCCCCGCCGCCGCTCGACGCCGAGAGGTAGCCCATGTTGATGAAGCCGCTGGTTCCGCCGTACGAGACCGCAACCCAGTCGCCGGAGCTGCCGTCGATCACGGTGCAGGTTTTGCCCTCGCCGACCACGGTGACGATCGAGGCGTCGAAGCTGGCGCCGGAGCGGAGCTGAACGCCGGAGCCGCCCGTGCCGCTGACGACCGCTACGTCCCCGCTGGCGAAGCTGGAGTTGGACGGCGTGCCGTCGCCTCCCCCGTTCGTGCCTCCGCCGCTCGTCCCGCCGCCGGCTCCGACATAGGTGGAGAAGATCCATCCGTCGCCGCCGCCGCAGAGGACCGGCTGCCAATCGCCCTGCGCGTCGCCGCGGAGCGACACGGACGTGCCTTCGCCGAGCACGACGATCACGCTGGCGTCGAATCCGGCGCCGCTGCGGCACCGCACCCCGTCGCCGTTCGTCCCGCTGGCGGTCGCCGAACCGCCGACTCGGCTCGCCGAGGCCGACATGTCGGCGCTCGCCGCCGTCACGGCGTCGGTCGCCGGCGCGGCCGTCGCGGACCCGATGAACTCGCTGGAGACGAACCCGTCGCTGCCCGCGCAGACGACGGCCTGCCAGCCGCCGACCGGATCGCCGCGGACGTCGACCGACGAGCCTTCGCTCAGCACGGTGATCACGCCGCCGTTCGCGCTCGCCGCGGATCGGCAACGGACGCCGTCGCCGTTCGTGCCCGAGATCGTCGCGGACCCGGTCACGTCCACGCCGCCGACCGCCGGCTGCGGGGCGGGATCAGCGGCGGCAGGTTTGGCCGCGCCGCCGGAAAGGTCGTAGGTGACGAATTCGGCGTGGACGAATCCGCTCTGGCCGCCGCAGTTGATCGGCTGCCAGACGTCCGCCGCGGCGCCGATGAGATCGACCATCGACCCTTCCGGGACGACCGTGATCACCGCCGACCCGGCGTCGGCCTGGACGCGGCAGCGGACGCCGTCGCCGTTCGTGCCCG
>JBPCRG010000180.1:0-2654 GCA_050997095.1 Thermomicrobiales bacterium
GGTCCATTTTGTCGTCTCTGTGCGAACTCGGCAGGTTTCACGTGAAACCTGCGTCAGTCCTCGATGATCCAGGGATCGATGTTCCGAGTGTAGTTCAACGCGCCGTCCGCACCGAAAAAGAGGTCGACTTCCCGCTGCGCGCTCTCCGGGCCGTCCGAGCCGTGGATCAGGTTGCGCCCCATCATCAGGCTGAAGTCGCCGCGGATCGTGCCCGGGCTTGCCTCGGCGGGCTTCGTCGCGCCCATGGTCGTCCGCGTGACCGCGACGGCGCCGGGGCCCTCGAAGACCGCGGTCACGACCGGGCCGGAGCAGATGTAGTCGATCAGGCCCGCATAGAAGGGCTTGCCTTTGTGCTCCCCGTAGTGGCGCTCGGCAAGATCGCGGTCGATCATGCGCAGGCGAAGGGCGACGATCTTCAGTCCGCGCCGCTCGAGACGCCCGACGATCTCGCCGATCAGGCCCCGCTGCACACCATCCGGTTTGATGATGACCAACGTCCGCTGCATGTCCACCACGAGATCCATCCCTCCGCTGCGACGAGAACATTGCTGGCCGAGGCGCCGAAAGCGCCTTCGTCCGCGAGACTAGCACAGCGCGGCAGGCCGCGGCGACGACCAGCGCCGTCACGGAGCTGGTGCGGCTGCGGCCCGCTCCGGATCGCCGAAAGCGGTGGGATGGCTGGGCGGCGGCTTAGCCGACGGCGACGACCGGACCGACGACGGCCGCGATCCGCGCGAGCGCGGCCTCGCAGGCCGCGCCGATCAGCGTCGCGTCGCACGGCTCGCTGATGATGATCAGTGCGACCTCGTCCCGGCCGCGGATGTGCACCATGCCGTCGCCGGCCCCGATGCACATCACGCTCGGCGCGCCCGCGCCGATCCGGCGCATGGTCCGCTCGGCCACGCCGACCAGGGACGCCCCGAGGGCCGCGAGCATGTCGGCGTCCTCGCCGTCGATCCCGGCGGACCCCATGACGAGGCCCTCGACGCTCACGGCGAGCGCCCCCAAAATCTCCTCATACTGGAGCAGTCCCGAAAGGACGTCTTGAATCGCCTGTGGGGCCTCGATCATGGTCTCCTCGTTTCTCCTGGGTCAGCGACCCCCCCTGCGGGCGAGCATCGCCTGTCGAAATTGCGCGGCCGCCTGCTCGGGGCGGCCCAGCTTGAGATAGGCCTCGCCGAGCACCCGCAGCGCCAACGGGTCGGTTCCGGTCTGGCCAAGCCCGATCGACGACTCCAGCACCTGCGAGATCTCCAGGGCCGCGCTGTCGTCCTCGATCAACCGGATGCGAAGCGACATCAGACCGGCGCGGTTGGCCTCCCCTTTGTCGGCTTCGCCGTCGAAGATGGGGATCAACGTCGAAGGCGCCGGCGGAAGGTCGGGCACGACGTCGGCTTCGGCCGCGAAGCCGCCCGTCGGTGCGGTCCAGGCGTCCCGCGCCCCGGCTGGGGCACTGTTGCGGAATGCGGAGATGGAGCGGTCGACGCTGGTACCGCCGGAATCGATCGCGGCGCGCTTCCCTCGGCGCAGACGGTCGAACAGACTCTCCGACGTGACCTGCCGGTCGATCAACTCGGAACTGTGGTTGACGAACGACGGCCAAACCACTACCCCTTCGGTGGCGCCCTCCTTGGAACCCGCGAGATCCCCGACCCCGACGCTGGGCGCCGAGGCAGGGTCTGTCGGGCCCGTCCCGGCAATTTTTCCCGCGGCGATCTCGCTCCGGAGCGTCTCTACGACGGCTCCGTCCTCGATTGCCGGCGCTTCCGCCCCAGCCTTGGGCCCGACGTTGAGGTTCCAGGCGATCGCCTCGCTTGGGTTCTCCGCCGGAGACGGCGCGGCGTACTTCTGCGGGCGGTACATTGGGTCGTCGATCTCGCTGAAATCCATCGTCTCCGCGGATGCGGGCCCGTCGGGCTGGCCGATGTCCTCAAGGCTGAAGGGGCGCAGATCGTCACGGTTCCCGAACGCCTGCTCCAGATCGGCGAACGCCCCCTCACCGGCACCGGCAACCGGCGACGGCTGGTGTGCCGCCGAGTCCGCCACCGTCCGCACGGAAGCGATCGGCTCGAACGCATCGACTCCGGCGCTTGCGGCCTCCAGCGACTGTGGGTCGATGTCGATGCCATCCATGGCGTGCAGGTTGCCGAATGGGGATTCCTCCAGGGAGTCGACATCGGGCGCCTCGCGAAGCGGGGCCGTGCCGTCCTGACTGGTCACCGCGAGCAGATCGTCGAATCCCAGCGGCTGGCCGTATGCGTCCGGGCCGGCGAACGGATCCACTCCATTCTGGGCGGACGCATCGAAGTCGACGGAGTCGTCGATGTCGACGTGCCGCAGCAGTTCGGTGTACCCGCTGGCGCTGGCGACGGGGATGGTTGCGAGCAGGTCGTCGTCGACGCCCCGCCAAACGCCGTTCTGCGGTTCGGCGTCGCCACCGTCGGCGGCCAGATTGGCGCCGTCCGAGGAGAAGTACGCGGCGAGGTCATTTTGGACGGGAGCATGTTCCACGTGAAACACAGGGGGCGCCGCCGCGGCGATCGGCGGCTGCTCATCGAAACTGGACGGACTCCCGGCGGCCAGGTCGTCGTCGGTGAACGGGGCCCAGGCCCCGGCGTCGAACGTGCCAGCTTCAGCGACGAAGGGCGCGATGC
>JBPCRG010000207.1:0-8696 GCA_050997095.1 Thermomicrobiales bacterium
CCGTTGCAGTTCGCAAACGCGACCTCCGGGATGCGGTGGGCCCGGACGTCGTCGGCCAATGCCCCGGTGGCCTGGCCCCGATCGACATTCGAGGCGGACGCGACGTCGGGCGCGGCTCGCGGCTTGCCCGTCAACCCGTTGAAGTAGGGCAGGTGGTGGGGGGGGGCGTGAGCGGCAGGCTTCGAGACGGCGGCGTCACGTTGCGCTCGGCCCGGCCCACCGCTTTGGGCGAAGGCGACGAGGGTGTTTGTCGTCACCGTCATGTTTCCGCCGCGCCGAAATCGCCGATCCAGCGGACGAAGGGGAGTTGGTCGCCAAGCTTTGCGAGCAGGCGCCGATCGTCGGTCCAGAAGTCACAGCGATGGCGCTCGGCGAGAACGATGTAGTCTGCGTCGTACGAAGCGGAAATCCCGAATCGTGCGGCGAGCACCAGCGATGCCACGTGGAGGTCTCGTTCCCATTCGATGACAAGCGGAAACGTGATCCACCGTCTGATGAGTTCGTCCACGGAAGAGAGCGTGAAGTCGCGCCGCGCGCCGCGTTTGTGAAGGGAGTTGGCAACCTCGAAGGGCATAGTCGGCGGTGCGATGATTGTCTCGTTGCGTTCAAATTGATCTTGGACCAGCGCCTGCGCCGCCTCGGAGAAGCGCTCGTCGATCAAGAGTTGGACAGCCACCGAGGCATCCAGGCAGATCATCCGCCGCTGAGCCGGTCCGCACGTTCATCCCGCGCTTCACTGATCAAGAGCCACGAGGGCGTATCATCAAATCGTTCGCCTCGTGCACGTTGATCCCCTCTGCCCCTAGCCATCGCCTCAAGCACGTCAAGGCCGCGTAGCCGCTCTTCGGGAGTCAGTTTGCGCGGCGGGTTGGCGGGCAGCGTTCCGCTCTGAACAACAGGACCACCCGGAAAAGTGGCAACCCCGGAAGACTCCAGATCGGACCGTCTGATGCGGATCACTCGCTCTCCAAGCCGGTGAACGGGAAAGTCGCCTCTGCCGATCCAGCGGCGGATCGTCGATTTGTCGACCCGGAGCAGTTCCGCGGCTTCGGCGATGGTGAGATATTCGGGGAGAACGGCTGAATTCATGGTCGTCGACCTCCGGGATGGGCATGCATCGGTGTTCATGCGTGTGCATAGGCTGGCATTTCGGATCCATTGCGCGGGATGCGGTTCACGCGCATTGACAGTGTGGCGGGGGCGGGTAGGATGTCCGCATCGGACGACGTGCGAAGGGAGAGCAGATGTTCAAGCCGATCCAGGGTCGGAAGGTGCGGGTGGCGGTGCTTGGCGCGGGACGGTGGGCGAACAATGCGCACCTCCCCGGCTGGGCGCGCGATCCCCGCTGCGAGATCGTCGCGCTTTGCGACACGGAGCGCCATCTCGCCGAGGAGACCGCGCCGAAGTTCGGCGACCCGGAGGTCTCGACGGATTATCTGCAGGTTGTCGCCCGCGACGACATCGACGTCGTGGACGTCTGCACCCCCAGCCACACCCATTTCGAGCTCTCGATGGCGGCGCTGGCGGCGGGCAGGCATGTGCTCTGCGAGAAGCCCGTCGCCTTCGATTTCCTCGAGACGCGAAGGGCGGCGGGGATCGCGACGGAGAAGGGGCTGAAAACCAAGCTCGGCTTCACCTTCCGGTATTCCCCGGCCATGCTGTACATGAAGGAGATGGTCGACGCGGGGTTCTGCGGCGAGCCGTACATCTACAACGCCTACGAGCAGAACTCGCAGTGGATCAACCCGCAGACGCCGCTGCGGCAGGTCGACCACGAGGCCGACCAATCGCAGATCAGCGTTTCCTCGCTGGAGGGCTACGGGGCGCCGGTGATCGACATCGCCCGCTGGATGACCGGGGCCGAGTTGACCAGCGTCGTCGGCACGATGCGGAACTTTGTGCCCGAGCGCGTCGTCCGCGCCACCGGCACGATGATGCGGATGAACATCGACGACGGCGACATCTTTCTCGCCGAGTTCGCCAACGGCGCGATCGGCTCGGTCCAGACCAGCTTCGTCACCGTCGGCAACTACCCCGGCATCGAGGTGCGGCTCTACGGATCGAAGGGCGCGATCATCACCCGGCTGGTCGAGGAGTTCGGCGTCGCCGAGACGATCAAGGCCGCGACCCCGGACGCCGTCGAGTTCAAGGAGCTGGAGGTGCCCGCGCGCTTCTACCCCGCCGGGGGGCACTCGCACGAGGCGTGGAACACGCTCTTCTATTCGAACCTGATCAAGGACTTCATCGACGAGCTGACGACCGACACCCCCGCCAACCAGGGGAACTTCGACGACGGGGCCGCGGTCCAGGAGATCATCAACGCGGTCGAGGTCTCGTTCCGCGAACGGCGCTGGACGGATCTGCCGCTGCCGGGGTGAGGACGGCCCCCTAACCCCCCGGCCCCCTTCCCCCCGACGATTCGGGAGGAAGGGGGAGAACGCGGAACGACGCCTATGCGCGGCGGCGAGGAGCGGATTCCATCGTGATCGACAGGGACAGCGACAATCCGGCGGCGTTCGATGCCTGGCTTGACGCGTTTTTCGCGTATTACTACGCGCGGCGGCCGGTCAACGCGACGTTCAGCGGCGTGCACCGGCACGACCATCTGCTGCCGGATCATTCGGACGAAGGGCGGCGGACGACGGTCGGGGAGATGCGGGCGCTGCGGGCCCGGCTCGACCCGATCCCGACCGACGGGCTGGGCGAGGCGCAGCTTCACGACCGCCTGTTGGCGGACGGGTTTCTCGACATCCAGCTGTGGGAGGACGGGGCGGCCAATTTCCACGCGGGCAATCCGACGGCGTACACGGGCGAGGGCGTCTTCTCCGTGATCTCGCTCTTTCAGCGCGACAGCGAACCGTTGGCCGAACGCGTCGCCGCCGCGATCTCGCGGATGGACGCCCTCCCGGCGTTCCTCGCGCAGGGACGGGCCAATGTCTCCGCAGCGCCCACCGCCTGGACCGAGGCCGCGATCCGCGAGGCGAACGCGGGCGCCGCGTACTTCGCGCGCGGCATCCCGATCGTCGCCGAGGAGCGGGGCGTCGACGATCCCGCGTTCGCGGCGGCAGGAGAACGCGCCGCCGAGGCGTTCCAGGACCATGCGGCCTGGCTCGCGGAGACGCTGCTGCCCCACGACGCCGACGGCTACGCCTGCGGCCGCGAGGCCTTCGACCGCTATCTCGCCCGCGGCCATTTCCTTCCGCCCGGCCGCGATTCCCATTGGGTCCGGGAGTACGCCGAGACGCAGTTGCGCGAGGCGCAGGACGCGCTCGAACGCGACGCTCGCGACCTGGACCCGGCGACGCCCTGGCGGGATCAACTCGCCACGCTGGCGGACGACCACCCCTTGCTCGCCGACTACTATCCAGCCTACACCCGGGTCTGGAACGAGGCCCGGCAGGCGGCGCTCGACCACGATCTCGTGACTTGGCCGGACTACCCGATCGCGTACGTGCCGGTGCCGCGGTCGGACCGCGAGGCGGCTCCCGGCCTCTACTACCTCTGGTACCGCTGCCCGCCGCCCTTCGGCCGCGCGGAGACGCACCGGTATCTCGTCACGCCGATCGAGCCGGAGATGGCGGAGGAGGAGCGGGAGAAGCGGCTGCGCGCCGCCAGCTTCAACGCGATCAAGCTGAACCACGTCGTCCACCACGGCGGCCTCGGCCACCATGTCCAGAACTGGAACGCCTTCCGCGCGGAGTCGCGGGTCGGGAGGATGGCGGGGGTCGACTGCGCGTCGCGGGTGGCGATGTCGTGCTCCGGCACGCTGATCGAGGGCTGGGCCTGCTACGCGACCGAGCTGATGGACGAGGTCGGCTTCCTGACCCCGCTGGAGCATCTCGCCGAGCGGCATCAGCGGGTGCGGATGGCCGCCCGCGCCCTCGTCGACGTCGCGCTGCACACGGGGGAGTTCACGCTCGCCGAGGCCGCCGCCTTCTATGTGGGGGAGACCGCGATGGCCGAGGGGGCGGCGAAGGGCGAGGCGGTCAAGAACAGCATGTTCCCCGGCGGCGCGATGATGTACCTGATCGGGATCGACGGCATCCGCGATCTCCGCGCGCGCATCCAGGTCCGGGAGGGCGACGCCTTTTCGCTGAAGCGGTTCCACGACCGCTTCCTGAGCTACGGCGCGATCCCGGTCTCGCTGATCGGGACCTCGATGCTCGCGGAGGGGTGAGGCGCCGACGGCCGTCTCCGACGGCCCTCACCTCAACCGCATCTTGGGAGCCTGTTGGGCATGCAGCCGCCCGTTTGCGATTCACGGAATGGAGCGACGGGCCGCAACCGGTGGAATGAACACTATGGGCACTGCGGACGGGCAAATCGTGCGGGAACCAGACAGAATTGGCCTTCGGGCCGGGACGAACGCCGTTGGCACCTACGGGGACGGCGGCATCGCGACGAACGCTGGCAGTGGATCCATCGGGATCGGCCCGCTCCCGTTCAGGCGACCGCATGCTCCCTGGGGAACGCATGGCGGAATCGTTCGAGGGCTGCTCGATGTTGCTTGCGATGGCCCGTGAGCAGCGGGAGGAGCCTCTCGCGGATTTGTATGTCGGCGTGCAGAGCGTCGCCCATTCTGACGAAGTTTGAGAGCCGCTGAGGTCGCTGATTTGGTGTTCGTACACATCGGGGGCGACGTGCATATCCTGACCAGGCGGTCGACGCGCAAGGCGCTCGCGATCGAGGGCGGACCGCTTCTCGCTCTGCGTCGAGGGCGAGAGCCCGCGTTATGGACTCGTCTCGGTCGTGGGGCAGATCGTCGTCGTCGTGGCGGCCGAACGTGAGCGCGTCGCGCGCCCGATGATCCGGCGCTGTCTTGGCATCGAGGGCGGGGAACGGTTCATCGCCGAGACCGCGGCGGAGAGCGTGGACGAGGTGCTGATCCGGATGCGCTCAGAGCGTTGGCTCAGCGCCGACCACGCGAAGGTCGGCAACTGAACGAAGACCGGCAAATTGCGGGCTTCGATCAGCTTGACGACGAAGCGGGTCGTGGACGTTCGCCTTCGCTACCCGCTATGGGGCGGGCGTGTCGATCGTCGTCGCAATCGTCACCGTCGCATGGTGACGTCGTCTCCGATCCATTTTCCGCCTCCCTCGCGGGTCGTGCCTTTGTCCGCTTCGCCAGCATTGCCTGTCGGCGCTTCGGCTCGATGTCGGTTCGGACTGGACGGTGCGCGGACGCGATGTCGTGAGATGCTTCGTCTCCGCGGGCGACGCCGCGACCTCCGGTTGAGATGCCGCACACGCACAGGAACGAGGTCGAGATGCCCACCACCCTCATCCGCGACGCCGATCTGCTCGTGGCGATGGACGATGCCGACACCCGCATCCCCGGCGGCGGCGCCTATCTCGACGACCACGTCGTGCGCGAGATCGGGCCGACCGGAGACTTGCCGGAGAGCGCCGACCGGGTGATCGACGCGCGGGGCATGATCGTGCTGCCGGGGCTGGTCAACACCCACCACCACTTCTTCCAGACGCTGACGCGCAACGTCCCGGCCGCGCAGAACGCGAAACTCTTCGATTGGCTGGTCGCGCTCTACCCGATCTGGGCGCGGATGACGCCCGAGGCGATCAACGTCGCCAGCAAAATCGCGATCGCCGAGCTGATGCTCTCCGGCTGCACGACCGCCAGCGACCACACCTACATCTGGCCGAACGGGGCGCGGGTGGAGGACCAGATCGAGGCGGCGCAGGCGTTCGGGCTGCGCTTCCACGCCGCCCACGGCTCGATGTCGGTCGGCGAGTCGAAGGGCGGGCTGCCGCCGGATTCGGTCGTTGAGGACGAGGGCGCGATCCTGCGCGAATCGCGCCGGCTGATCGAGGCGCACCACGACGCCGGGCGGTTCGCGATGCTGCGGATCGTGCTGGCGCCCTGCTCGCCCTTCTCCGTCTCGCCCGATCTGATGCGGGAGAGCGCGGCGCTCGCCCGCGCCTACGGCGTCCACCTGCACACGCACCTCGCCGAGACGCGGGACGAGGAGGAGTACTGCCGCCAGGTCTTCGCCAAATCGCCGGTCGAGCTCGCCGAGGAGCTGGGGTGGATGGGCACGGACGTCTGGCACGCCCACATGGTCCACCCGCACCCCGAGGAGATCGTCCGCCTCGGCGCGACGCGGACGGGCGTCTGCCACTGCCCGACGAGCAACATGCGGCTGGCCTCCGGCGTCGCGCCGCTGCGGCCGCTGCTCCACGCGGGCGCGCGGGTGGGGCTCGGGGTCGACGGCTCGGCCTCGAACGATGGCGGCCACCTGCTCGCCGAGGCGCGGCAGGCGATGCTCCTGCAGCGCGTCGTGCACGGCCCCGACGCGATGACCGCGCACGGGGCGTTGCGCCTCGCCACCCGCGGCGGGGCGGAGGTGCTCGGCCGCGACGACATCGGCATGCTCGCCCCCGGCATGGCGGCCGACCTGATCGGCTACCGGCTGGACACCCTGGCCATGGCCGGCGGGGCGGTCCACGACCCCCTCGCCGCGCTCGTCTTCTGCCAACCCCCGACCGTCGACCTCAGCATCGTCAACGGCCGCTTCCGGATCGAGCACGGGAGTTTCGTCGACATCGACCTGCCGCCGATCATCGCCCGGCACAACGCGGTCGCGCGGGCGCTGGTGGACGGGGATACGAAGTAGGCGGTAGGCGGTACGCGGTAGGCAGTCTGGAATGAGGGTTGGTCGGCGACGCGACGAATTGTCGGGGATGGTGGCCGACGTGTTACCATGTGGTGACCGAGGGGTGACCAGAAATGGAAAATGCTTTCAGGAGGAGAGCCGCGATGGCGACGACGATGCAGCGGACGACGGCCGCGCGACGGACCGGCGGCAACGACCGCGGGCACACGGTCCGCGTTTCCACGCCGACGTACGACCGCCTCAACGAGTTGGCGACGGCGGGGCGCAAAACGATCGGCGAGGTCGTCGCGGACTTGATCGAGGGCTACGACAAAGAGCGGTTCTTTCAGGAGCTGGAAGCCGCCGGACGGAGGCTTCGCGCCGATCCGGTGGAATGGGCGTCGTTCCAGGCAGAGTTGTCCGAGTGGGACGGGACGTTGATGGATGGTCTCGAGAACGAGCCATATCCGTTCGACGAATGAGGACGATCTCACCGCTGCGGGGGCAGATTTGGTGGGCCGATCTCGATCCTGCCGTCGGTCATGAGCAGGGCGGGGGACGGTGGCCGGTGCTCATCTTCTCCAACGACCGATTCCTGCAGGCCCACTATGAACTCGTGACCATCGTTCCCGTCACCACGGTCGAGCGCGATTTTCCGACTCGGGTCAGGATCGAACCGCCGGAGGCCAATCTTCGGCGTGTCAGCTTCGTCGTGGGGGAACAGGTCCGCACGGTCAGCCACCAACGATTGTTCCGCGCGATCGGTTCCGTGGAACCCGCGACGCTGCTGCTTGTGGAACACGTCGTGCGTCGACTCCTCGACCTTTAGCAGGCGCGCCACCCAACGCCGCATCGGCGTGATCCGGACATCGTCGTTCCGCGTCTTGGAACGAGGACGTCGAGATCCTTCGTGCCTAAGGATGACCTCGTTGGTGTTCATTCCGACGAAGGATCTCGACGATCGACGATGGACGGAGCACCCGGCGGTCTGTGCATCGTCAGATTTCGTTGGCCCGACCGACGACGGTTCTCGCTCCGCGCGAAGGGATTCCTCGACTTTGCCTGCGGGCTCCGCCCGGAATGACGGGGGCTTTGCGTTGCGTCGTCCCCGGCGACGCTGCCGTTCGATCACGCGCAGGGCAGGCGGGGTTGCCGGACTCCGTGACCGGATGGTGACCAACTGGCGGCGCCATCGGCCGCGGGTTCAACTGGAGTCGTGAGAGATTGACAGTTGCGATGAGACCCCGATAGAAGCGGCATGGACCAGAGCATCGATCCCCGCCTGCGGCCAGCCCTCGTCTCGTTTCCACTTGACGGTGAACGCGACGGCTCGTTCCGCGCGTTGCTCACCGGCAGGACCGGCCTGACCGCGGGTCCCGGCGGACGACCGCCTTTGACGAGTTTCGATCGCCGGACGATGTGGGGCGACGCCAAACACGGCAGCGGCGCCCGGGCGTTCTGAATGGCGCTTGCCGTGCTGACGACCCTGTCGGTGGGCTACGACGTGTACTGGCATCTGGCCGAGCTGTTCAGGACCAACCCCGACGCTCGTTGGCTCAGCGACCACGTTCTATGGATCATCTGGATCGGGGTCAGGTCGGCGTTCGTCGTCCGCACGCTCGGATCGGTTTTCGCAAGGAGCGACGCGCCGGAGCGTCGGAAGCTGGAGATCCATCCGGAGGGTTTGATCTACCGGTTCCCCGGAGGCCATGTCCAGGCTCCACGGCAGTCGTTCGGCGGGGTCGGGCGGGTCGCGTTCGGCCGGGTGGACGCCGACGGCATCCTCTTGGCGCACGGGGCGCGGTTTCCCGTCCTCCGCCTCCTGCGGGGCATTCCCTGTCGTTTTTCGACGAAGAATGGCGCCAAGGCGACATCGGGCGCTGGGTCGCGTACTACGCGCCCCAACTGCTCCATCGGCCGTGGGATTCGATCGCCGCGTAGCCGAGTCCGGACGCCGGACCCGCTTGCCGCGGCGGCGAGGTGCGGTTCAGCCGGGGGGCGAGAGCGCTTAGACGCTATCCAGAAAGTACAGTGGTGTGGCAGCGTTGCCCGATGGACACATCCGGTGCGGTCGCGACGGCGGCC
>JBPCRG010000249.1:0-7204 GCA_050997095.1 Thermomicrobiales bacterium
GCCCCCGATCGTGCAGGCGCGGCCGACCCCGGCCGTTGCGGCGACCGCGACGGCGCCTCCGCCCACCGCGGCCGCCAGCCCCGCCGCGGTTGCGACGGCGCGGCCGGAGCCTCCCGCGAACGACGGAAGCGGACTCAGCCAGCTCTACGACCGCGGGACGAGCGGGCGGATGCAGGTGGCGCTGACGTTCGACGCGGGCGCGGACCGCGGCAAGGCCGCGCAGATCCTCGACATCCTGGCGAAGCGCGGGGTAAAGGCCAGCTTCGGGATCACCGGGCATTGGGCGGTGGAGAATCCCGATCTGGTCAAGCGGATGGCGGCCGACGGCCACATGATCTTCAACCACACCTGGACCCATCGCTCGTACACCGGGTACTCGACCTCCCCCGGCGAAAGCGTGATCGACACCGCCGAGCGGATCAAGGAGATCACCGACTCCGCGGACGAGATCAAGAGCCTGACCGGTTACGAGACGGCGCCGTACTTCCGCCCTCCCTACGGCGACTACGACGACTCGTCGCTGACCGACGTGGCGGCGGCGGGCTATTGGGTGAGCGTGATGTGGACCTGCGACTCCCTCGGCTGGAACTGGGCTTCGACGGATCAGATCATCGAGCGATGCGGGGCGGAGGGGTCGAAGGGCGCGGTCCCGGGCGGCATCATCCTGATGCACGTCGGCGCCGCGAGTCTGGACGCCGAGGCGCTGCCCGGCTTGATCGACGCCCTCGAGGGGCAGGGGTTCGCATTGGTGACGGTGGAGCAGCTGTTGCAGCCGTGACCGAGGGGGTCAGGGGTCGGGGACGTGCGCCGGCCTGACCCTGGAGCCGATGTTGGCGCGGCGCTCGACGGCCATTCACTCAATCCGAGAGCAGGAACGGGAGGACGGCGGCGATGAACGCGGCGGAGGCGTCGCGGTGCAGAGAGTGGGAGCCTCCGGGGATGCGGACGACGTCGGCGAGCGGAACGTCGGACGCGAAGCGGTCGGCGTCGGGTTGGGCGACCATGCCCACCGATTCGACGTCGCCGTGGACCAGCAGGATCGGGGCCTTGCTGGCGGAGAGCGAATCGACGATGCGCAGATCCGCGCCGACATCGCTCCCATGGTGGTCGCGCAGCTCGGTGAAGACGGAGAGGCGCGTGGACGTGATGCTCTCGGCGCGGCGATGGCGCTCCTCATCCGTCCAATCCGGATGGTCGATCCGGTAGTGGTCCGCCGCCGCTTCGGGAGTCATCGACGCCAGCGCGATCCAGTCGTCGAACAGCCGCGCATCGCCGCCGCGGAAAGGGATGTCTTCAAGCGCGATCCTGGCCGCCGCGGCCGGGTGTCGTGAGGCCCACTCCGTGGCGACCAGACCGCCGAGCGAGTGGCCAAGGATGCGCGGCCGATCCAGGGAGTAGGCGCCGAGCAGTCCCTCGAGGTCGTCTGCGTAGTCGCCGACAAGATAGCCGCCGGGCGGCTTGTCCGACTTCCCGTGGCCCCGCCAGTCGGGAACGATCAGCCGGAACCGGGCCGCAAGCTGCGGAATCACCGGCAGCCACGAATTGCCGCTGGAGCCGATTCCGTGCAGCAGGAGCAGCGGCGGCGCGTCGCGGCCGAACTCCTCGACGTGGAGCTGGGCCGCGCCGACGTCGATGCGCCGCGTCGAGGTCGGTGTGACGGGGGGCATTGAGGGCCTCTCTTCGCAGGTCGATCGACGGCATCCGGGGGCGCGTCATACAGGAAGTATGCGGTTTCGCGCCCGTGCTACGCAGGCGCCGAAATCCCGTTCGTGGAGCGGCGAGAGGCTGGGATTTTTCCTGACACGCGTCCGGAGGCTGCCGCGATACACTTCAACCGTTGTTCAGGATGACGGCAACGGCCGACGACCAAAGACAACGCAGAAGATCGTTGCGGTGATGACAAGCCGCCGCATGTGGGCGGCCGGGGTCACCGGCGGAGGATGAATGTTCATGGTCAGTCGCTTCGGCTCGTTTCTCGCGATCGCATCGCTCTCACTCGTTCTGCTCGCCGCCTGCGGCAGCTCGTCCGACTCCAAGAAGGAGGCCACGGTCACCCAGGTCGGCATCAGCTACATCCCCGGCACGCCCGCGCCCGGCGGCTCCGCGGCGGCGGCCACCGTCCCGAGCGGCGTCGGCGGGGGCGCCTCGGCGTCCGTCACCGAGATCGACATGGACGACATCAAGTTCGACCAGACCGAGGTCACCACCCCCGCCGGCAAGGACGTGGCCGTGACGCTCGCCAACAAGGGCGCGGGCCCCCACAACTTCAACATCGACGCCCTGAACATCCACTCCGGCGACTACGAGCCGGGCAAAAAGGGGACGGTCACGGTCAACGCGCCGGCCGGGACCTACGAGTACTACTGCAACATCCCCGGCCACAAAGAGGCCGGGATGGTCGGCAAGCTGATCGTGACGGCGGACTCGGCTGGCGGTGCCCCGTCCACCGCCGCGACTCCTGGATCGCCTGCCGCGGCTGCCAGCGCCGCAACTCCCGGCGCGGCAACCACATCCGTCGCCGCGGCTCCCGCACCGGCGTCCTCGTCCGCTCCCGTCAGCCTCTCGATGGTGGACATCGCATTCGAGCCGACCGAGCTGACGATCGCCGCCGGCACGGACGTCGTGGTCAACGTCGTCAATGAAGGTGCGGCGACGCACAACTTCAACATCGACGCCCTGAACATCCACTCCGGCGACTACGCCGCGGGCCAAAAGGGCACGGTCACGATCAACGCACCGGCCGGGACCTACGAGTACTACTGCAGCCAGCCGGGCCACAAAGAGGCGGGCATGGTCGGCAAGCTCATCGTCAAGTGACGCGACCAATCTCGAGTCGGGAGACCATCCATGATCACTGACGCATTCCGCTGGCTTGGCAATCTTCGCGTCGACAACCTCGCGAATTATGGTGTGCTCGCCGACACGATTGAGGTGGTCCTCGCCGTCGCGATGATCCTCGGCGGCATCTATTTGACCCATCGCATCCAAGTCTGGGCCGACACATTGGGCGGCGAGCATCCGAGCGCCGCGAACCGCGGAGAGGGTGGCGGCATGGATCGGTACGAGCAACGATCGATGCGCAATTAGCCCGCAATCGTTCAAGCTGCGCGTCGTTGGCGAGACCCGGTCCGGCCCAGCTGGACCGGGTCTCGCATTCCGCTTGTTTCCCTCGGTCCATGAAAGGCTCGCCAGGTGAGCACGATCCCCGTCGACACATCCAAGACGTATCTCTGGTGCGACTCCTGCCGACGCAGCTTCCGGCATGACAGCGCCCCCGACGCGCTGTGCCCGGTATGCCAAAGCCCGATGAACCCCACGGGCAAGATGAACGCGATCCTGCGCGGACTGATGGCCAACGAGCTGGTCGCGTCCGACATCCGCACGAAACACCGCCAACTCGTCCGCCTGATCTGGACCTGCAACGGCAAAGGCGAGCAGTACTACCGCGTGCTGACGCCCGACATGCCGTACAACCGCTTCGAGGCCCGCGTCACCGACCTCCTCTGCCGAGGCGCCATCGAGGGCTGGGTGCGTTTCGTGATTCCCGCCGCTCCGACCGGCGACGAGTCCGCATACCGGCTCGAATTCATCGACGAGGAGCGATTCGTGACGGAACTCGACCTCCTTGTCGCGGAGGCCGCGAAGAAGTGACGTTCCCGACCCGACGCTCGCCGTCGACGAAGGCTCCCATCGCCCGAACCGATCCAGTTCTGGAGTCGTCAGAGTCCCACTTCTCGGCCATAGACGGCTTCTCGAAGAATGGATAGGGTTGAGGCAAACGAACGACTTCTAGCCGTCGAGTGCATCGCGGCGATCTTCAGGGAGTCTGCCCAATGTCGAAGCCATCGCGCTCACTCGTGAACAAGCGGTCCGGGGACGTGGTCGCGACGCGGATCTCCACGGCGGACGGCATGTGGCAAAATTTCAAGGGACTGATGTTCCGAGCGACGCTGCACGACGGAGAAGGTCTCGTCTTCCGGCCCGCCCGCGGCATCCACACCCACTTCATGCGCTTCCCGATCGATCTCCTCTTCCTCGACGCCTCCGACCGCGTCACAAAAATCCGCCCGTCGATGGCTCCCTGGCGCTTCGATTTCACCAACGCCGCAGGCGTGATCGAGGTCTCGAGCGGATTCGCCGCCGCCAAAGACATCCGCGCCGGCGACCAACTGGAGTTTCGGGACGCCTAGCCAGCGCGTCCCCCACTCAGCGGTCATTCTTGATCGAGGGTAGAACTGGGCAGAATGGACGACCGCTTCGAAGGCATGCCGACCAAGTCTCGAACGATCGAGAGCTACGCCGCGTCCGTGGCGGCTCCGACCGCGACGCCCGGCGGCGGGTCGGTCGCCGCCATCGCGGCAGCCCTCGCTGCCGGACTCAGCGAGATGGTCTGCGGCCTGACCCTGGCCGGAGCCCCGTCGGATCCGGCATACGCGACGCTGATCGCCGCCCGAAACGTGGCAGCTAAGAGCCGGACGGCGCTGCTCGATCTCGCGCAGGCCGACGAAACGGCCTACGGAAACTATCGTCGGGCTTCGGCGATGCCGAAGACGACGCCGGCGCAGAAGGCCGAGCGGACGGTCGCGATGCAAGCGGCGCTGACAATCGCGGCCGACGTGCCGCTTCAGTGCGCCACGACGATTCTGGCGTTCCTCGGCTCGCTCGACGGTGTCGCGGAGTTCGGCACCCGGCACGCGCTTTCCGACATCGCCACCGCCTGCATGATCAGCGAATCGGCCCTCAAGAGCGCGCTGCTGAACGTGCGCGTCAATGCCAAGCTCCTCAAGGACGTCGACGCCGCCTCCGCGCTCCTGCTCGAAGCCGACCGCCTCGAATTCGACGCGCAGCTTGCCGCCGCAAAGGCATCGGCCACGATCGCCTCCCGCTCCGCGCCGCCCATCGGCACGTAGATCGGTTCATCGCCGCGACCTTCTTGCGTCGTCGCGCGTTGGCAATTGAGCCAGAAGGCGCTGTCGCGGCTTTCGTCATCCGAGGAAGTCCGACTCCCCGTCAATCGGCCCGTAAAACGGGGAAGGCGATTAAAAATGGACATGGCACCAGAGCGTGTCTCTACACGGGCGATTGCCCATAGATTCAATCCGCCGCGAATGGCGGCAGTCGGTTTCAACCGACTTATCATGACTGAGTGAAGGGGTTCAACCCCGCGTGGGAGGGCATGATCGCGACCGTGAGGAGCCTAGAAGCCCGTGGGAGCCGCCCTACGCCGCCACGTTCCTCGACCGGTACTGCAGCGCCTCCGCGAGGTGCGCCGTCTCGACGCCCTCGGCTCCGCAGAGGTCGGCGATCGTGCGCGACAGCTTCAGCACCCGATGGTACCCCCGCGCCGAGAGCTGAAGCTCGCGCACCGCCGCCTTCATCATCTGGTCGCCGGTCTCGTCGAGCTTGACGAACGCCGCCAGCTCCTTCGGCCCCATATCCGCGTTCGTGTGCAGCGCGCTCCCCGCGTACCGAGCGGTCTGCCGGGAACGGGCGGACGCCACACGCCCCCGCACCACGTCCGACCTTTCCCCTGCCCGCCGGTCGGCCAGCTTCTCATAGTCGACCCGCGGGGCCTCGACATGGATGTCGATTCGGTCCAGCAACGGTCCGCTGATCCGCTTCTGATAGCGCTGGACGGTCGCCGCCGGACAATGGCACGCCCGCAGCGGATCGCCCAGATAGCCGCACGGCCACGGCTGCACGCGCCGCCGCCGTCCCCCATCGCCTCCCCGCGCTCCTCCTCCAGGACCGACTCCCGCGCCGCCTCGTCCGGCTCCGCGACGCCCGAGAGGTCGATCAGGGCGCTCCAGCCGGACTCCTCCCCGTCTGACGTCGGAATCGACCAGCGGAGATCCTGCCAGCGCTTGGTCGCCCTCACGGTCAGGCCCAGCTCGGTGATGACCTGGACCTTCGTCGCGTGGTCGGGTTCGGCCAGCCGCGTCCCCAGCCGTCGCACGAGCACGTCCACCGCCTTCAGCCGGGCCGACTTCGCGACGCCCTCCCCGGCGTGCGACTCGATGGAGGCCAGCGCCGCCGTCGACCGCTCCTCCTCCTCCTTCAGCCGCCGCATCTCCGGTTCGATGTCCGCCCAGGTCATCGCGCCTTCGGAGGCGGACAGCACGCGGTTGAGCGCCTGCTTCGGCCGCCCCAGCCGCTGGACGTGCTCCCGGAGGCGCTCCGCCCGGAGCCGGAGCCCCGAGTCGTCCACCCCTTCCAGCCGCGCCCGCAGCTCGGCGACGATCCGGTCACGGTCGCCCAGCACCCGCTCGACCTGCGACCAGACCCAGCCGTCCAACTCCGCCTGGTCGACCTGCACCCCGCGCCGCCCCTCGTGTCCGCTGCGACAGCGGTAGTGGTTCCGGCGTCCGGCCCGGCTGTCGGCCCCGGCGTAGACGAGCGACCCGCACTCGCCGCAGACGATCCGCCCGCGCAGGAGCATCGGCTGGCCCTTGTTCCAGGTCACCGCGCCCCGGTTCGCCTGCAGCCGCTCGTAGGCCGATCGCCACAGCCCCTCGCTGACGATCGCCGGGCCGGAGAGGTTCAGGACCGTCCACAGCTCCCGCTCCTGCTCGACTTTGACCTTCGCGCTCTTCATCTTGCAGCGGCCCGCGACGGTCAGGCCCATGTAGGCGGGGTTGCGCAGGATGACGCGCAGCCCGGTGGCCGTCCAGCGGTCGCTCCGCTCCTCCCGGTAGTGGAGCCTCGATCCGGGACTCGGCACGCCCTCGTCGTTCAGGCCGTTCGCGACCGCACGGAGCGGCAGTCCGGAGGCCACACCCTCGAATATGCGGCGGACCGTCGCCGCCTCGTGTTCGATCACGGCCCGCCGCGCCTTCAGGCCCGCGCTCCGCTGCTCCTTGCTCGGCTGGACGTACTCGAAGCCGTAGGACGCGAAGCCGGTGGTCGGCAGGTGCCCCTCCTCGATCCGCGCCCGGCGTCCGCGCATGGTCCGCTCCCGGATCTTCTCCCGCTCCATCTCGGCCAGGAGCCCGGCGAAGGTGCGGATGACGATCCAGCCGGGGCCGTTCGCGTCCTGCGTCGCGGACTCGATCCGCGCCCCATGCACCTCCTCGATCTCGCAGAAGAGCACCCCGTTGTGGTTCTGCGACCGGGAGAGCCGGTCCAGGTCGTATACGACGAGCGCGTCGACCTCGCCCCGTCCGATCCGCTCCCGCAGCGCGCGCAGCCCCGGACGGTCCAGGGT
>JBPCRG010000264.1:0-6428 GCA_050997095.1 Thermomicrobiales bacterium
TCGACGGGCGGAGCCGGATCCGGTCGGTCGCCCAGCGGCCGGTCACATCCACGTTTCCGCATCCCGGCTGGGTGAACCAGGATGCCAACGAGCTCTGGCGGACGACGCTTGCGGTCGTCCGCGAGGCGATCGCGGGAGCCGGGATCGAACCCGCGGCGCTCAGCGGGATCGGGATCGCTAACCAGCGGGAGACGACGATCCTGTGGGACCGCGCGACCGGGGAGCCGGTGGGGCCGGCGATCGTCTGGCAGAGCCGCCAGAGCTCCGCGCTGATCGACGATCTCGTGCGCCGGGGAAAAGCCGAGCTCTATCAAGAGGCGACGGGACTCGTTCCCGACGCCTATTTCTCGGCGACGAAGATCGCCTGGATTTTTGAGGAGGATCCCGAGCTGCGGCGCCGGGCCGAGGCCGGGGAGATCGGGTTCGGGACGGTCGACTCCTGGTTGATGTGGAAGCTCTCCGGAGGACGGGTCCATCTGATCGAGGCGTCGAACGCCTCCCGGACGATGCTGTACGACATCCGCGCCGGGGCGTGGTCGTCGGAGCTGCTCGCGGATCTGGGCATCCCCACCGCGATCTTGCCGCGGGTGGTCGGGAGTTCGGGCGTGGTGTTCGAAAGCGACGCGACGGTTCTCGGTGCCTCGGTGCCAGTCGCGGGGGTCGCCGGCGACCAGCAGGCCGCGCTCTTCGGGCAGTCCTGCTTCCGCCCCGGGCAGGCGAAGAACACCTACGGCACTGGCTCGTTCCTGCTGATGAACACGGGCCGGACTGCGGTGCGGTCGACCAACCGCCTGGTCTCCACCATCGCATGGTCGATCGCGGGTGAGGTCACGTACGCGCTGGAGGGGGCGATCTTCGTCACGGGCTCCGCCGTGCAGTGGCTCCGCGACGGGCTCGGGATCATCGACGAGGCGGCCGACGTCGAGGCGCTCGCGGGTTCCGTGCCCGACAGCGGCGGCGTCGTCTTCGTGCCGGCGCTGGCCGGGCTGGGCGCCCCCCATTGGGATCAGCACGCGCGGGGGACGATCTTCGGGATCACCCGCGGCACGACGCGCGCCCACATCGCCCGGGCGACGCTTGAGGGGATCGCGTTCCAGACATGCGACGTCCTCGACGCGAT
The DNA here is from genome assembly GCA_050997095.1 of Thermomicrobiales bacterium. Classification (GTDB taxonomy): domain Bacteria; phylum Chloroflexota; class Chloroflexia; order Thermomicrobiales; family UBA6265; genus JBPCRG01. Next base: position 1,121 of record JBPCRG010000264.1, read on the forward strand.
GACCGCAGATTCGGGCGTCACGTTGACCGAGCTGCGGGTGGACGGAGGAGCCGCGACCAACAATCTGCTGATGCAGATCCAGGCGGACGCGCTCGGCGTACCCGTGGTCCGCCCCCGATTCGTCGAGACCACGGCGTTCGGGGCGGCGTATCTGGCGGGGCTGGCCACGGGCGTCTGGTCCGGCCTCGACGCGATCGAGGCGTGTCGGCAGGAGGAGCGGCGCTTCGAGCCGTCGGTGTCAACGACGGAGGCGCGGCCGAACCGCGACCGCTGGCGCGAGGCGATCCTGCGCTCACGGGGCTGGGTCGGAGCCGGGTTCTGAAACCTCTTTTTTCGGTCCGGAGAACGGCATCTTCGGGAATCCGGAGAAGGCCGGCCTTTCGAACCGCTTGAACGCGGTGCCGGCCTGCTTGTAATAGAGGCTCCACTGCTCCTTCGTCGGTTTCTGCCCGACTTGGTAGTAGAAGTCGGCGGCCCAACCCGCGGCCATCGTTCCCGAGTAGGCGATCGCCATCTTGGGGATCGTCCCCGCCGCGAAGGGCAGGAACGACGACGCCTCCCTGGCCACCGTGCGCAGGGCCAGCCCCGCGCCCACGACCGGCAGCATCTCGCGCATCAGACTCCACTGATCGCGCAGATCCCGGCCGTTGATCGCGGCGAGCTTGAAGATCATCATGAGCTGGTTCTTGGTCAGCACGAAGAAATCGGCGCCGGCCGAGGCCAGCGAGCCGAAAATGGGGATGACCGCAGGCAGGTTCGAGACGAGGGCGAACTGGGCATTCACCCTTGCGGTCTCGTCGATCACCGCCTTCGTCGCGGCCGGGCGGAACGGTTTGAACCAGCGGCCGAGAGCCGGCGCGAGTCCGGGCAGCTGACCCGCGATCCGGCTCCGGATGGCGGACGCCCATTCCCCGTCGTGGTCGCTGTAGTCGGCGAGGTCGAAGACGTGGACTCCGCTTTGGGCCGACATCCGGCGCACGTCCGCGAACGATTTGCCCGAGGCCGGGTCGTAGACGATCACGACGTCGTACTGGTCGATGTCGTTCCTGGCGGCGTCGAGCCTGACGGCCGTGATCGCCGGGGAGCGGTCGAGCCCGGTCAGGACGGAGCCGATGCGCTGGCCGGTCTCGACATCCTCCGCGAGCACAAGCAGACGGGGCAGCTTCTCCGCCTGGGCGCGCTCGTCGTCGAAGCTCATCTCCTTCATCACATCGACGAAATTGCGCACGGTCGAAACGGCCGAGAGCGGCCCGGCGAACGATTTCGTTTTCCTCGGCATGTCCGGCTCCTTGCGTGCGCCGCCCGCGGCGCGACGATGATGGGCACTGAATCGGTCCGCGCAACTGGCGCGGATCGTCCTCAAGTTCTACAGAGCTCCGAGCCAATCGACCATTTGGACCCTCAGAGTCATTCCGGGCTCCGCGACGTCGAGCGTCTCCGGGACCACGAGCAGCCCGTTCGCACGCGCGAGCGAGGAGATCACCCCCGCGCCCTGATCTCCGGCCGGGCGGACGGTGAAACCCGCGGAGATCGAGCCTTCGACCCGGGCCCGGACGAAATGCCGCCGCTGGCCCCGGTTGTCGACCCGCTCCGTCAACACCGCGTCGATCTCGGGCGTCGCGAGATCGCTTCTGCCGAGCATCCGCCGGATCGCGGGCAGCCCGAACTGCTCGAAGCTGACGACGGCAGCCACCGGGTTGCCCGGAAGGCCCAAGAACGGGACGCCGTCGAGGAGTCCCCATGCAAAAGGCTTGCCCGGCTTCATCCGCACCTGCCAGATCGCGATCTCGCCCGACGCCCGCAGAACGTCCTTGACGACGTCGTAGTCGCCGAGCGAGACGCCGCCGGTCGAGACGATGAGATCGGCGCCGCGCGCGGCCACAAGCTTTTCGGAGAGATCGGCGACCACGTCCCGGGCGACGCCGAGCATGACGGGGACGCCGCCGGCCCGCTTCACCATCGCGGCGAGCATGGGCGAGTTGACGTCGCGGATCTGGCCGGGCAAAAGGGCCGGGCCGGCGCCGACGATCTCGTCTCCGGTCGAGAGGATCGCGACGACCGGAGGGCGGTGGATCTCCGCCGTGGCGCGGTTCAGCGCGGCGAGGAGCCCGATCTCGGCGGGGCGGATGCGCTGCCCGGCGGCGAGCACCAGATCGCCCGACGCAACGTCTTCGCCCGCCTCGCGCACGTTGTCCCCGGGACGGGCGGCGTGGACGATGCCGATCTCGCCACGGTCGATCCGATCGGCGCGGTTCGGTCCGTACGCGACTTCGTCGGTCTCCTCGAACCGCACAACGGCGTCCGCCCCATCGGGCATCGAGGCCCCGGTCATGATGCGGACCGCGGTTCCCGCTTCGACCCGCTGGGCGATCGCCGATCCGGCGGCCGCGGATCCGGTCAGACGCAGCATCGTCGGATGGGTGGAGGAGGCTTCGGCCGTGTCGGCTGCGCGCACGGCGTAGCCGTCCATGGCCGAGTTGCGGAAGGGCGGAACGGGCGTGGCGGCGACGATGCCACGGCTCGCGACATATCCCAGTGCGTCCAGAATCGGAGTCTCGACGCCCGGCAGCGGATGGACGGCCGCGAGCACTCGGCCGAGCGCACGGTCCACGGTGACCATGCGCTCGACCGCCTCCCACGGACGCTCGACGAGGGGAGTATCCGGTTCCGGCACGGGGTCGGTTCCTGCCTAGGCTGGCGTTCCAGCCGCCGCGCCGATCGCCGCCATCGCGGCGACGAGGTCCTTGACCGCGCCGGACGAGGTCTTCAGGGCGGCGGATTCCTCCGCGGTCAGCGTGAGTTCGATAATCTGCTCGACCCCGGCCGCGGAAAGCTTGATCGGCACGCCGACGAAGAGGCCGTCGATGCCGTACTCGCCCCTCAGCAGCACGCTGCAGGGGAGGACGCGCTTCTTGTCGAGGACGATCGCGTCGACCATCTGCACGACCGACGTCCCGGGCGCGTAATAGGCGCTGCCCGTCTTCAGCAGGCCGACGAGTTCGGCGCCGCCGGAGGCGGTCCGGGCCTCGATCTCCTTGAGCCGCGCCGCGGGGATCAGCTCGGTGATCGGGATCCCGTTGACGGTCGAGCAGCGGGAGATGGGCACCATCGTGTCGCCGTGGCCGCCGAGGACCATCGCGGTCACGTCCTCGACGGAGACGTCGAGCTCCATGGCGAGGAAGGTCCGGAAGCGGGCGGAATCGAGGACGCCGGCCATTCCGATCACGCGCTCGCGGGGGAATCCGGCCGCGTCGAACGCGACGTGGCACATCGCGTCGAGGGGATTCGAGACGACGATGATCACGGCGTCGGGGGAGCCGGAGACGACGCTCTCGGTCACCGACTTGACGATGCCCATGTTGGTGCGGAGCAGATCGTCCCGGCTCATGCCGGGTTTGCGGGCGATGCCGGAGGTGATCACGACCACGTCGGACCCGGCGGTCGCCGCATAGTCGTTGGCGCCGGTCAGCCGCGTGTCGAAGCCGAGAATCGGGCCGCACTGCATCAGGTCGAGCGATTTGCCTTGCGGCATGCCTTCGACAATGTCGAGGAGCACGACGTCCGCGTAGTCGCGCAGCGCGAGCATCTGCGCGACCGTGCCGCCGACCATTCCCGCGCCGATGACCGTGACTTTGCGCCGCGCGCTCGACCGTGCCGACGAGATCACCATGTTTCTCCGCTCTCCCACGATCGGGACCGCACCCGGATTTCTCTGGATTGCGCCTGCCGCAAAGGCCGCAAAAATGACCGATGCTAGTATAAGACTGGTTTCCAAAAAGCGGCCCGGAGTCGATGCGGCCTCTCGAGAAAGCGGTCCCGCAATGGAGCAGTCGTCTCCCACCTATACGGTTCCCTTCGGGCGCGGCTCGGTCTCTTTCCGACTGCCTGCGGGCGTGGCCGGCCGCCTGGTGGAGTCGGGCCGCGCAGAAGCTTTGCGCGATCCGGCAGCGGCCGCACGGGAGGCTGTGCTCAATCCGGTCGGCTCTCCGCCGATCCGCACTTTGGCGACGCCGGGCATTCGGGTCTGCATCGCGGTGACCGACGCCACCCGCGCCTGTCCGGACCACCTTCTGGTTCCGCCGATGCTGTCGGAGCTGGCCGCCGCCGGCGTCGAGGACCGGGACATCACGATCCTGGTCGCCGTCGGCACGCACCGGGCGAGCACGGCCGCCGAGAAGCGCGAGAAGCTGGGCGACGGGATCGTGGACCGGTACCACGTAGTGGACCACGACGCGGCGGACGTCGCGAATCTCGTCGAGGTCACGCACGGCGGGGGCGGCGTTCCGTTCCGATTGAACCGGATCGTCGTCGAGGCCGATCTGGTGATGGCGACGGGGCGCGTCGAGCCGCATCAATACGCGGGATGGAGCGGCGGCGGCAAGACGGTCGCGATCGGCTGCGCGGGCGAGGAGATCATCGCCCACACGCATGGTCCGGCGATGCTGGACCAGCCCGGGACGCGCCTGGCGCAGCTTCCCGGCAACCCGTTTCAGGCGGCGGTGCGGCGAGTGGCGGCGGTGGCGAAGGTGCGGTTCGTCGCCAACATCGTGATGGACGACGACGGCCGGCCGGTCGCGATCGCCTGCGGCGCGCCCGAAGCCGTGCAGGACTATCTCGCGGCGCTCGCATCGAGGCACTGCACCGTGGCCGTTCCGCGTCAAGTCGACATCGCCGTGGCGGGAGTCGGGCACCCCAAGGACGCGAACCTCTACCAGGCCAGCCGCGCCGCCAGCTATCTCCAGTTCGCGCCGACGCCGGTGGTGCGCACGGGCGGGGTGATCATCATTCCGGCGGAGTGTCCGGAGGGGGCGGGGGAGGGCGTGGGCGAGCGGCGCTTCCGGGCCGCGATGGGCGTGTCCGGCGGGATCGCCGAGGTGATCCGGAGGGCGCGCGCGGAGGGGATCCGGCCGGGGGAGCAGCGGGCGTACGTGACGGCGCGGGTGCTGGAGGATGTCCACGTGATCGTCGCGGGCGTGCGCGATCCGGCGGAGGCGGCGGCGGTCGGCTTCCTCTCCGCGGCGGACGTGGACGCGGCGCTCGCCCTCGCGGTCGGGCTGGTCGGGATTCCCGCGACGGCGCTGGTCGTGCCGCATGCGCTGCTGACGCTGCCGATTGTCGGCTGACCCGACCCGGCGGCGCGTCGTCGTTGACGCCGGGACCCCCCGACCCTATACTGCCCGCCGCTGACAGGCCCTGCCCAGGTGGCGAAATTGGCAGACGCGCCAGCTTGAGGGGCTGGTGACCTTTAACGGTCGTGGGGGTTCAAATCCCTTCCTGGGCACCGAGCGCGCGACGGGCGATTAGCTCA
>JBPCRG010000301.1:0-8368 GCA_050997095.1 Thermomicrobiales bacterium
CCGGTATTTCTGTCCGACCTGCCCGCCGTGCCACGTCTGCGACTTCGCACGCGCGATGTGCGTCTACACGTGCCCGCAGTGTTCGACGTGCGCGACCCGCATGGTGCAGACGACGGGGGAGACGATCTCGGTCTGCGAGAACGGCTGCACCCCTGACCAGGGCGTCTGCCGCCACGACCGCTGCTGCCGGCCGCTCGGCGCGTCCTGCGCGCACGGCGAGCAGTGCTGCAACGGCTACTGCACGCACGGAATCTGCTCCTGCATCGGCCCGAACGGCGCCTGCGACGAGGACCGCGACTGCTGCCAGACCTCGGCCTTCAGCAACGTCCGGTGCGCCGACGTGATCTGCCACGACACCAAGCCGCTAGGCAGCATCTGCAGCAGCACTACCTGGAACGGCGCCAATCTGGACTGCTTCCCGGGGCAATGCTTTGACGGGACGTGCCGTTGCTGCGCGACGCCGTGCGAGGTCGGGAACGTCCACAGCGCCGGGCTCTGCTGCGAATACCCGCGCGTGCCGCTCTGCCAGCCGGACTCCGACTTGGGCAAAGGCTTCGTCCGCTGCTGCACGCCCGGCCTGGACTGCGTCGGCGATCCGACCGGCCCGCCGGCCGCACCCGCGGGCGCCGCTCCGAAATACGACCAGGGCATCCCCAAGCTCTGCCATTGAACAACCCGTGCGTGCGGAAACTGATGGGAGAAAGGAGGAATGTGATCGGTTGAGCAGAGGGGGACAGGGGCCCGGGTGGCTTGCCGGGGCTATCGGATGGTCAGCGAAGGGCGTGGTGTAGATGCAACGGCTTCAGAATCGAACCACGATGCGATGTAGGCAAACGCGGTCGCGACTCCCGAGGATGGGTCTGATCCTGCTGTCGGTGATGTTGACGCTTCTGCCGACGGGCTGGACCCTCGCGAGCTCGGCCGTCGACGACCCGTCGCCCGCCGGACTCCACCAGGCGGTGATCGCCCAGGGCGTGGCGGCCCTGCCGGCGTCGCCGATGGCTTGGCGCGTCGTCGCGGACACGGCCGAAAAGATCGGCGGCGCGAAATTCGAGCAGCGCGCGCTCGGATTCGCGGTCGCGACGACCAACCCCATCCTCCTGACCGGCCAGGCCGACGGAGGCCGGCAGCGGCTCGCGGTCGGCGAGGCGGCGTTCAATCAAGACGCCGTGATGCAGATGCGGGAAACCCTCTCCGGAGTCGATGGATCGTACACCCGGATCGCCCTCGTTTCGGCCGCCAAAGCCGGCGACGCCGGCGGCGACACGCTCGTGTTCGCGTCGGATCCCTTCTCGGCGCCTGCCGGCGCGCGCGACGTGGGCCTCGTCCGCGGTTCGCTGCAGGGCGGGGAGAAGCAGACCGTCGGTAAGAGCGACTTCCCGGTCCTGGTTTTGGCCGCGACCGGCACGATCCAGGTCCGGATCGGCGCGGGCGCTCCGACGGCGCTGCAGGCCGGCCAAGCCGGCGCGTTCACCGGCGGGGCGGTGACGGTCGGCGGAACCGGCGACTATGCCGACTGGGTCGCCGCGGTGATCGGGCCGAAGATCGCCGACGCCGCGGCCTCCACCGGCTCCGGCCCGGCGCCCACGGTCAACCCCTCGAACAACGGCGCGCTGGCCAAGATCAACAGCGGGAGCATCACCGCGACGGGGTACCTCTGCCCGCCGTCCGTGACCTACGGCGGAGACCTCTCGCCCTGCGCCGCCACCTCCGACTTCGACGTCACCTTCCGCTACGACCTCCAGCAGGGCAGCCAGTACGAGACGTCGTTCGGGGCCGACGGCTCGTTCGACGGCACGGCCTATCACCTGGTGAAGTTCCCCGTGCAGGCGATCGGCTCGGACACCAAGGGCGAGGACTATCTGATCGAACCCGAGAAGATCCGGAAACCCGCCGGAACCACCGGCGTGGTCGTGCAGGGCGTCGGCGTGCAGCCGGTCCAAGGCGCGTTCCAGTTCGAGCTCTCGCACGCGGCGCCGGACATCGCCCTCTCGATCTACTTCTTCACGAATCCGGTCGGCGGCGGCGCGACGGTCCCCTCCGGGGACGGGATCGACCGGTCCGGCACGATCGTCGTCAAGGGATTCCTCTGCCCGCCGGGCGTCACGGCCGCCAGCGCGGACTTCAGCGGCTGCGTCCCCACCACGGATTTCGACGTCGCCTTCCGCAACGGCTCCCAAGCGGGCGCGGTGACCACGGTCTCGGCCCGGAACGACGGGACCTTGACCGGCGACGCCTACGTCATCTCGAACGTGCCGGTGGCTCCCTCCGAAACCGCGACGCAGAGCTACCTGTACGGCCTCGACGCGGTGACGCCGCCCGGCGCCGCCACGGGCTACCTCGTCTCCGGCGCGATCCAGGGCGACCTGGGGAGGTATCAATACGTGCTCGCGACGACAAGCGACCCGTCTCCGGAGATCGACGTCTACTTCTTCCAATAGGCGAGAAGAGGTCGCCCGCGTCGCCTGAAGCCCTCGCGGGATATGGAGGAAGGGTCCGGATCATTGCGATCCGGACCCTTCCTCCATATCCCGCAGTCCGTCGTGGGCGTCGGCCAGAGGTCAGTCCGCCGGCCGGCCGGCCAGTTCAGTGTCGGCGCGGTTCGCGGCGTTCCCCGATTCCGGCGTCGCCAGCGCCAGATCGGGCTTCACGATGAAGACGGCGTCGTTGACGATGAAGTACGAGACCACGCCGGCCACGATCAGGGCGACGCCGCCGACGACCATCGCCCGGTCCATGCCGTGCACGAAGGCGTAGGAGCTCGCGTCGCGGATCTGCCCGATCACGTCGCCCGCCAGGCCGTTGCCCGAGGGCGTCTTCTGCAGGTTGTAGCCCGCCTCGCTGGCCCCCGAGCCGACCAGGTTCAGCGCGGATTGGAGCGGAGCGTCCGCGGTCGCCCTGAGGCTCTGGATGCTCGCGGTGCCGTTGAATCTGGATTTGTACTGGGTGTTCGCCAGCGTGCCCAGCAGCGCGATCCCGAAGGCGGTGCCGATCTCCCGGATCGCGCCGTTGATCGCCGAGGCCACGCCCGCCTTGTCGCTGTCGACGCTGTTGAGCACCGCCGTCGTCATCGGGGCCCAGATGAAGCTCATGCCGAAGCCCATCACCACGAAGCCCGGCACGATGTCGAGGTAGCTCGCCGTCACGCCCGAGCGCAGGAAGAGCAGGATTCCGGCCCCGGCCACCGCCAACCCGAAGGTGATCATCCGCCGCGGCCCGATCCGGTTGATCATCGAGCCGTTGATCGGCGACATCACCATCATCACGACGACCATCGGCAGCAGGGCCAGACCGGTCCGCACCGCGGAGAAGTTGTGCACGTTCTGCTGGTAGAGCGTCATGAAGAAGGCGACGCCGGCGATCCCGAACGAGATCATGAAGGCGTCGATGTTGGCCCCGGTGAACGAGCCGCTCTTGAAGAAGCGCAGCGGCACCATCGGCCGCTCGGTCCGCGACTCGACGTAGACGAAGACGAGCCCGATCACGACCGCCCCGATCAGCGCGGCCAAGATGAGGCTGTCGCCCCAGCCCCGGTCGCCCGCCTGGATCAGGCCCCAGGTCAGGGAGGCGATCGCGGCGGTGATCAGGATCGTGCCCGGAACGTCCGTCGCCACCGTTCCCGACTCGTCGCGCGACTCGGTCACGACCGCCCGGGTGATGAAGAAGGCGCCGATCCCGATCGGCACGTTGATCAGGAAGACCCAGTGCCAGGAGGCGTACTGCACCAGCAACCCGCCGACCACGGGGCCGAGCGCGATCCCGGAGACGGAGATCGCGCCCCAGATCCCGACCGCCTTGCCCCGCTCCTCGGGCGGAAACGCCGCCGAGATAAGCGAGAGCGAGAGCGGCATGATCAGGGCCGCGCCGAGCCCCTGCAGCGCCCGCGCCACGATCAGCATCTCGATGCTCTGCGAGAACGCGGCGATGATCGACGTGGCGGTGAAGACGACCAGCCCGGTCATGAACCAGCGCTTGCGCCCGAGCCGGTCGCCCAGGCCGCCCGCGGTGATCTGGAGCGACGCGAAGACCAGCGTGTAGGCCGAGACGACCCATTGCAGTTGCGTCGTCTTCGCGTTCAGATCGCGGGCGATCGTCGGCATCGCGATGTTGACGACGAGATTGTCCAAAATCGCCATGAAAAGACCGAAGCAGGCGGCCCCCAACGTGAACCACTTCGCATTGTCTTCGTTGATCCGACCCGCTAAACTCAATTTCGAACCCATGCCAACCCCTTCTCGGGCTCCAGCAAGCCCATCGCTCAAAAAACCTGTCGGACCGGGCAAGGGAAGCCAAAGGCTCGCAGCCCCTCGTCCCGATCCATCCTCTCTCCAGAGCGCTCACGCGCAATGAAATCTTTAATAAAACCCGCCCGGCGTCGAAACATCAGCTGCGGGCGGCCGTTTCCACGGCCGCCGCCGACGTCAGGCGGGCTGCGCCGCGGCGGTCGGCCCGATCGCGTTCCTCTGCTCGCCCCAGCCCTCGGCCAAGGCCGAAGCGACGACGTCGGCGATGGTCAGCGTCGCCAATTTCGCCTCGATCGCCGCTTCGACCTCGCGGAAGCACTCCGCGAGCAGGGTGGGGAGGCACCGGCCGATCGGGCACCCATCGTCCGTCGTCCGCAGCGGCATCCCGAAGACGTCGTCGTCCCGCAGCGCCAGAAAGACGTCCTTCAGCGTGATCTCGTCTGCGGGACGGGTGACCCGCCAGCCACCGCCGGGACCCGGCCGCGAGGTGACCAGCCCGGCATTCCGCAGCGAACCCAGAATCCTCCGGATCACCACGGGGTTCGTGTTCACGCTGCGCGCCATGCGCTCCGAGGTCGCCGGTCCGTGGATCAGGCTCCACTCCCCTCCATCGACCAACGCCAGCACGTGCACCGCCACCGCAAGCCGCCGATTGACGTTCATGGACTCCCCGCATCTGCGACCGTCGAACCGCAACCATAGTAGTTACGAATTGCCGATCCGTCAAGGGGCGCAGAACGCCGATCGTAATTTCATAGTTGTCAGCCGCCGCCCCGCCGTCGCATCTCCAGTCTATGGGCGATACCGGACGTAAACCGCCCTGATTGTCGAGACTTCGATCCGGTTTGAGCGGTACGATGCGCGCAAGTGTTCCGCCCGTCGCCATCGATCCGCACAAACGACGAGATCCTTCGTGCCCCAGGATGACTGCGGAGGAGGCGTGCCCGACGTATCATCCTGACGCAGGAAGAATCTCGTCGGACTCTGCCCGCCAGACGAATGCCCATAGTCAGACTACTCACCGCGCTGTCCAACGGCATGCGTCATGCCCGACGTCGCCGTCGTCTCCCCCTTCCCCCCGAACTCGGGGCGGGTACCCTCTGGGTGCGGGCCGGGGGGTTTAGGGGGCCGTTCTCGTTCGACGACGACACCTGCCAGTGGACAAACCACTTGGGACGACCCCCCTGATTGTCTTTCCGACGAATGAGGAATCCCGTCGTCGTCCCGCGATCCCGACACGTTACGATGGACCGAGCACGAGTCCGCCTTTCAACCCATTCGGAGGAGATTGCCTGTGACCGCCGCCCCCGCCGACCGTGAACACCCCGACCAAAGGGAGGCGATCATCGACGCCCGCCTCGGCGAACTGACGCTGCGCTTCGGAGCCCGCCTTTCCGCGGAGGAGCGCGCGGTCGTGCGCAACCGGATCGGCCGCTCGATGGCGCTCTCCGCCGCATTGCGCGCCGTGCCGCTGACGAACGCCGACGAGCCGGAGATCGTCTTCACGCCGGTCCGGGGCGAGTCATGAGCCACCGCGACATCGGCGATGACGCGCTGGCCTTCGCGCCGCTGCCGGTGCTGGGCAGGATGATCCGGGCAGGCGAGACGACCCCGACCCGGCTCGTCGAGTTCTTCGTCCAGCGCCTGGAGACGGTCGGCCGCGCCCTCAACGCCGTCGTCACGGTCACCCGCGACCTCGCGCTCGCCGAGGCCCGCCAAGCCGAGGACGAGCTCGCGGCAGGCCATGACCGCGGTCCGCTGCAGGGCATCCCCTACGGCGCCAAGGACCTGCTCGCGCTCTCCGGCCACCCGACCACCTGGGGTGCGGCCCCCTTCAGGGATCAGACGTTCGACCGCGACGCCGCCGTGATCGGGCGCCTCCGCGACGCCGGCGCCGTGCTCGTCGCCAAACTCTCGATGGTCGAGCTGGCCGGCGGGTTCGGCTACGAGCAGCCGGACGCCTCGATCACCGGTCCCGGCCGCTGCGCCTGGGATCCCGGCTCCTGGGCGGGCGGGTCGTCGAGCGGCTCCGGCTCCGCCGTCGGCGCGGGCCTCGTCCCCTTCGCGATCGGAACCGAGACCTGGGGCTCCATCCATTGCCCGTCGGCCTTCAACGGCATCACCGGACTGCGTCCCACCTATGGCCGGGTGAGCCGGCGCGGGGCGATGGCGCTCTCCTGGACGATGGACAAGATCGGTCCGATGACGCGGACCGTGGCCGACGCGGCCGACGTCCTCGCGGCGATCGTCGGGCCGGATCCCGAGGACCCGCCGACGATGCACGGCCGCGCGCTCGACCTCCGACCGGAGGCCCGGCGCGACGGGTTCCGCTTCGGCGTTTATCGCCGCGCGCTCGCGTCCTGTCAGCCGGAGGTCGCCGCCGCCTTCGAGGCGTCGCTGGACGTCCTGCGCGGGATCGGCGATCTCGAGGAGATCGAGATCCCGGACTTCCCCTGGGAGGAGGCCGCCGCGACGATCATCGTCGCCGAGGGCGCCTCGGCATTCGAGTCGTTTCTGGAGGAGGGCGCCTGCGCCGGGTTGACCGCCCCCGAGGACCGCGTCGGCCTGTACCACGGGCTCACCCTCCCCGCCGTCGACTACCTGCGCGCGTTCCGGGTGCGCCGAATCGCCAACCGCGCGCTCGCCGCGGCGATGGAGCCGTACGACGCGATTCTGGCCCCGACTTTTCCGCACGTCGCGCCGCCAGTCGACGGCGCGTTCTCCACCTACTATGACCGCGCCGAGCGCAAAACCCTCTGCGCCGCCGGCAATCTCGCCGGTCTGCCCTCGATCACCGTGCCCAACGGCTTCGGCGACCGCGGGCTGCCGACCGCGTTGGAGTTCCTGGGCCGCGCCTACGACGAAGCCCGTCTGACCACGCTGGCCGATCTCTTTCAGCAACGGACCGACTGGCATACGCGTCGCCTCTAGTCCGTTCCCCGTCTCGCCCGGACCTACCGGGCGAGACGGAAGCTTCCGGCCGGTTCGGCGCCGGCGGGACGCGCCTGCCGCGCTTCGCCGTGGACGCGCTCGCCCAGCCGGACCATCAGCGAGCCGACATGCCGCCGCGTCTGCTCCAGCCGCGTCGGCAGGGACCGCGACCGCGCCGCGAACGCCGCCAGCCGGTCCATCTCCGCGTCGCGCAGGAGCTCCCGATGCTGGATCTTAGCGATCTCAAAGAGCATGGGATTCATGTTCATGGTCGTCGTCCTTTCGAGTTCTGCCCGGTCCTTGTTTCCCGAATGTCGGGGCGTGATCGCGTCGGCGAACGTCGCCCCCGATGATTTGCCTTTGCGTGCGAAGGTCATGGTCGGAGGATCCCCTTTTCCGTGACGTCTTGGTCTGAACAGCTTGAGCCGGTGTCATCGACATCACCGTCGTCGCCATATTCGATCTCCTTCCGAAAGGTGCTGATCCGCGCCGAACGTCGCGACGCGGAAAACGGGCGCACGTGCGGCGCACAGTTCCCGATTGCCGCCATCCAGGCAGGACGGAATGTCGTTCTCGGTTCTCAACGGGAGCAGGATGCAAAAAACCCGGGTCGGTGTGCCGAGCCGGGCTGACGCGGGCGTCGATGCGGACCAAAAAGGTCAGTGCAGACGCGGGCGCTCAATCCGGGAAGCGGCGGAAGCGGCGGGATAGGCGATCATCCGGGACATCCACACGCATTCAAGATTCACCATGCCGTTCCTCCTTTCCCGGTTTCGCGTCGTCCCGCCAAACATGTCGGCGGAAACGACGGATCGATAACTTGTCATAACGGTCAGAGGCGTTTCGCAACGCGTCGTCTCCAACGAGATCTATGAATATCACGCCCGTTCCGCCATGTCAATAGGGTCACGCCGACGAATGTCCGATCGGCTCGAGCTTGTTGCCGCGCTCCATCGCCCGGGCGCGTCTCACCTGCGGTCGCCGATCGAGCGCAGAGAACGGCGCTCGCGATCTCGGACGCCGTCGGCCTGCCGGTCGACGGCTCGGCGTGGCAGCACCCGCGCCGCCGCGAACGACGTCGCCACCACGATCCAACCGCCGACGACATCGATGAGGTAGTGGTTGCCCGCGGCGACGATCGTCAGGGTTATCAGGGCCACGATCACCCCGCCCAGCATCGCGCCGATGCGGCG
>JBPCRG010000313.1:0-3951 GCA_050997095.1 Thermomicrobiales bacterium
CACAGGGCGTTCCTCTCCTTGGGCTGCGCCCTCATCTGCTGGAACCACCTCCGGTGACGGTTTTGATAGGCGCTCTTAGCCATCCTGGAGCATCTTCTCCCGAACCGCCTCGCGCGGGCACGGTCCCGCCGACCGGGCGCTCACTCTTTAACGTCCATGACAGGGGACATGTTTTCCCGGCTCCTAGTGAGAGTGATCATGCCCTGCCGCGCGGATTTGAAACACCGCGCTCAGACATCATGAGTCGATAGACACCGACTATCGCCGATCGGCGTCGGTCGACTCGAAGCGGCAGTCGTTGGGTTGAGCACACGCCCTGGTGCTCTGTCCATCGGCAATCGCCGGACCGAAACGGGGACGACGAGATCCCTCGTTCCCCAGCAGCCAGAAATCCATGCTTCGTGGCACCGGACAAATGCCGTTGGTCGGGGAGCTCGTGATCACGGCAGAGGTGGCGGCTCCGGTCTGGCAGTGTAGTTGGCCTGAGACCTAAGAAATCATCGCGGCCGGACGGGTCTCGCGCGCGGCGGGGGCGGCCTCGACGGCGTCGAGGATGAGGTCGAGGGCGTCCTGCCACGAGTCTTGGAGCTCGGGGAGCCGGAGCCGGACGGAGTTGGGGGTGAGCTTGACGGCCTGACCCAATCGCCGCAGGAGCTTTCGGCCGTCGATCTCGGCGGTCACGACGGGACGGATCACGATCTCCCGCTCGCGCTCCACCATCGAATCGATGCCCAGTTCGGCGCAGCGAAGTCTCAGGGCGATCAAGGCGAAGAGGTGCTCGACTTCGAGCGGGATCGGACCGAAGCGATCCTCCAGTTCGGCGCGCGCCTCGGTGAGTTCCCGCGCCGACGCGACCGACGCGATGCGGCGGTAGGTCGACAGCCGCAGCTCCATGTCCGTGATGTACGACGCGGGCAGGAGCGCGGTCAACGGCAGATCGAGGGTGACCGGATTGGGCTCCTCGCGCGGGCGCCCGGCGCGGACCTCCTCGACGGCCTGGCTGAGCAGGCGGATGTAGAGGTCGAAGCCGATCTCGCCGATGTGGCCGCTCTGCTCGGCGCCGAGGATGTTGCCCGCGCCGCGGATCTCCATGTCGCGCATCGCGACGCGGAGACCGGCTCCGAGCTCGGTCGCCTCCTGGATCGCGTCGAGCCGCGCTTGGGCCTCGCCGCTGAGCACCTTGCCGGGCCGGGTGAGCAGATAGGCGTAGGCGCGGTTGGTGCTCCTGCCGACCCGGCCCCGAAGCTGATAAAGCTGGGTCAAACCGAAGCGGTCCGCGTCGTCGATGACGATGGTGTTGACGTTCGGGATGTCGATCCCGGACTCGATGATCGTCGTGCAGACGAGCACGTCGTACTCGTGGCGGACGAAGGCGAGGATCACCTCCTCCAAGACTTCCTCGTCCATCTGGCCATGGCCGACGCCGAAACGCGCCTCGGGGATGTTCTGCCGCAGCTTATGGGTGAGGGCGTCGATGCTGTGCACGCGGTTTTGGACGACGTAGACCTGCCCGCCGCGCTCGATCTCGCGCAGGATCACCTCGCGGAAGAGGTTCTCGCTGTAGGACGTGACGAAGGTTCGAATCGGTAGCCGGGCTTGGGGGGCGGTGTCGATCACGCTGATGTCGCGGATCCCCGCAAGCGAAAGGTGGAGGGTGCGGGGAATCGGGGTTGCGCTCATCGTCAGCACGTCGACCTCGGTGCGCAGCTGTTTCAGGAACTCCTTCTGGCGGACGCCGAAGCGCTGCTCCTCGTCGACCACGACCAGACCCAGCGCCTTGAACTTCACGTCCCGCTGGACCAGCCGGTGCGTGCCTATCACGATGTCGACCGAGCCGTCGGCGAGACCGCCGACGACGGTCCGCTGCTCCCGCTTGTCGCGCAGGCGGGAAAGCATCTCGACGCGGATGGGGAAGGCGGCCAAACGCTGGCCGAACGTCTGGAAATGCTGGAGCGCGAGCACGGTGGTCGGGACGAGCACGGCCACTTGGCGTCCGCCGTTGACCGCCTTGAAGGCGGCGCGCAGCGCGACTTCCGTCTTGCCGAAGCCGACGTCACCGCAGATGAGGCGATCCATCGGTTTGGTCGACTCCAGGTCGGCGCGGACGTCGGCGATCGCCTTCTGCTGGTCTCCGGTCTCGGTATACGGGAACGATTCGGCCAGTTCGCCGTCCCAGGTGGTGTCGGCGCCGAACGGGGAGGCCTTGATCGTCTCCCGCGCCGCGTAGAGCTGGATCAGCTCAAACGCCATCTCGCGGACGGCGCGGCGGACGCGCTGCTTCGTGCGCACCCATTCGCCGGAACCAAGCTTCGTCGGCGTCGGTTCGAGCCCGCCGCCGCTGTAGCGGGTGACGCGGTCGCTTTGGTCGACGGGGACGTAGAGCTTGTCGCCTTTCGCGTATTCGAGCAGGAGGTATTCCCGCTCGACCCCGGCGGTGTCGAGCCTGGTCAGACCCACGAACCTGGCGATGCCGTGGTCGATGTGGACGACGAACTCGGCGGGCGTGAGGCTGTTGGCGAAGGCGATCTGGTCGCTCACGAACTTGCGCGTGCCGCGGCGGGTCTGTTTCCGGAACCCGAAGAGCTCCAGATCCGAGAGCACGAGCAGGCGTTCCGATTCGATCATCCAGCCGCCGTCGAGATCGGAGGCGACGATGTCGAGGACGCCCTCCTCCAACGGCGACGGATCGTCCCTGCCGCCGCGTTTGTCGCGGCGCGGGAAGACGCCCCGCTCCTCGAAGATCTCGGTCAGGCGCTCGACCTGGTCGGTGGCGATGGCGACCCGCCAGCCGTCGCGCAACCGGTCGTCGACGGCTTCCACGACCTGCGACATCCGCCCGGAATAGAGCGGAGCGTCCGAGACGGACGAGATGCTGACGGCAGGGGCGGCGTCGCCGAACGCGGATCCAATTTCGATCCGCGCGTCGAGGGCAAGCCCGCGGGTGAGGCCGCTCCAGGCGGCGAACGGCCGGGGAAGCCCCGGGGGGAGCTCGCCGTTCGCGACGAATCCGGCGACCAACTCGTCGGCGTACCGCTCCAATTGCTCGGCCGAGCGTTCCACCGCATCCGGCTCATCGACGATCACCAGCGTCGATGCCGGGAGATAGTCGAGCGATGTCGAGGCGGATGGGGAGAGGAAGGGCGCAAAGAGGTCGATCGACGACGGGACGGCGCCGACGTCTAGGCGTTCGATCGTCCGCTCCCATTCGTCGCGGACCTCGCGCCGGAGCCCGCCGAGATCGAGGCTTCGGATTCGCGCCGCCGCGTCCTTCAGTCGCCAGAGCGGCAGATCGACGGGAGGCAGCAGCGTGATCGAGGAAAGCCGGTGGTCGGATCGCTGGGTCGACGGGTTGAACGTGCGGATCGATTCGATCTCGTCGCCGAAGAGGTCGATGCGGACGGGGAGATCGCACGAGGGCGGGAAGACGTCGACGATCCCGCCGCGCTTGGCGATCGATCCCGGCTCTTGGACGAGCGGGCTGACCTGGTAGCCGGTCTCGCTCGCCCAGCGGATGAACGCGTCGGCGTTGAGCCTGTCCCCGACGCGGAGCCTTCGGGTGTGGCTGCGCAACTCGTCAGGGGAGAGCACGAGGTGGGCGATGCCGCGCACCGAGGCGATCACCACCGGAGGATGCTCGGAATCGTTCTCGAGCAGCGTGTTCAGCAGCGAAACGCGCAGCGTGGCGGCGGTCAGGTCGAACGGCAGCTGCTCGTAGGGCAGGGCCTCGGGGGTCGGCCAGGGATGGGCGGTGCGGTTGGATGGGAGGAGTTCCGAGATCGCGCCGTAGAGGCTGTCGGCGCGGTCGTTGCGGGCGGTGACGAGCAGGACCGGACCTGGATGGACCTCGATCGCCGCGGCGAAGAACGCGGCCCGGGCGGACAACGGGACATCGACGACGCGCAGCACAGCCCCGTCGCGACGGCGGCGGAGCGCGTCGTCGATGTCGGGGGC
>JBPCRG010000365.1:0-5991 GCA_050997095.1 Thermomicrobiales bacterium
CGGTGACCCCGACCCCGGCCCCGACGCAGACGCCCGGCTCGCTCGTCATCCTCAAGCAGGGCGACGGCGGAGCGGCGCTGGCCGGCGCGTGCTTCCGCGTCTATCCTCGATCGATGGAATCCGCGGCGAGTCGGTCGCGCGAAAATGCGTTGCGGACGACACCGCGGATGGCACGACCACCTTCGCGGCGCTGCCTCCGGGCGCGATGATCGTGGTCGAGGTGGTCGTGCCCGCCGGCTATCTGCCCGCGGCCAACCAGACGGTCACGATCGCGAGCGGATCCGAGCGGCAACTGACCTTCGTCGACGCCGTGAACACCGGCGTGGTCGCGGCCGAGGTCGATGAGACCGGGGCCCCGCTGCCCTCCTCGTGCTTCCAAATCTTCAGCGACATCGGCGGCGGCAATCTCGGATCCCTGATCCAGAGCGGCTGCGACGACACCGACGCCTCGGACGGCGTCATCCACTTTGCGCCGCTGGCCGCCGGCTCCTACGTCCTGGTCCAGAAAGTCGTGCCCCGAGGGTACGCCCGCGCCACCCGGCAACGGTTCACGGTGGCCGCCGCCGCGCCGCTCACGCTGACGGTCCAGAACCAGCCGGGCGGGGCGATCCTCGTCACCAAAGTCAACGAGCAGGGCGGTCCGATCAAGGGATCCTGCTTCGACGCCTACACGAATCTCGGCGGCGGCGCGCTGGGCAGCTTCGTCGACCGCTCCTGCAACGCCGACGGCAACCAGGTGATGATCGACGGACTGCCGGTCGGCCCCTACTTCCTGGTCGAAAGCACCGCGCCGGTCGGCTATCTCTTCGCGCCGAACCAGGCGTTCTCCATCGCGCCGAAACAGGACATCTCGGTGACGGTCGTCGACCCGCCCAGCACCAAGGCGGTGATCCGGAAGCAGAACGTCGCCGGACAGGCGCTCAAGAGCGCGTGCTTCAAGATCTACACGTCCGCCGGAGGAGCCCGGGGGACCCTCGTCGGCCTGGAGGTCTGCGACGGCGCGGGCGGCGATGACGGGTACACGACCATCCCCCTCTCCGTCGGCAGCTACGTCCTCGCCGAGACCAAGGCCCCCGCCGGCTACCTGATCGGGGCGGACACGGCCTTCTCCATCCGCGTCGGGCTCGACACGGCGCTCGACGTCGTCGACCAGCTCGGCGGCACGGTCGTCGTGACCAAGACCGACGGCGAGCATCCCGGCTGGATCCCCGGCGGCGCCTGCTTCACCGTCTGGACGGGCGGCGGCGACGGCCAGTACACGGGCAAATTGGGGAGCGCCTGCGACTACGACTACGACGGCGTGACCACGGTCACCGGCCTTCCGACCGGAACCTGGGTCCTGCAGGAGAGCAGGACGCCGTTCAGCTACCTCGACGGCATCGACCACGCCGTCACCGCCACGGCGGCCCAGACCACATCGATCACGATCCCGAACGAACCCTGGCCGCTCCTGGCGATCCACAAGACCGACGCCGCCGGCGCGGATCTTGGCGGGGCGTGCTGGGAGATCTACGCAGACCTCGGCGGCGGCCAGCGCGGCGCCCGCGCCACCGGCACGAACGGCGGCGTCTTCTGCGACACGGACAAAGACTCCTACGTCCTGGTGCTGGTCACCCCCGGCAACCAGATCCTGGTCGAGAAAGCGTCGCCGCTCGGCTATCTGCCGATCGAGGACCGGCTCTTCACCATGGTCCGCGGCCGCGAGACGGACCTGGACATCGTGGACGTGAAGGCCGGGATCATCACGATCACCAAGACCGACCTTGACGGCAAGCGCCTGACCGACGCCTGCTTCTCCGCCTACGCGAATCTCAACGGCACGCGCGGCGCCCTCGTCGCGTCGGGCTGCGACCGGGTCTTCGGCGACGGCACCTGGAACCCGACGCGCGACGGGATCACGGTGCTCAACGGGCTCAGACCCGGCCCCTACCTGGTGGCCGAGACGACGCCGCCCAACGGCTACTACGCCGCGGCGGACACGCCGGTCCAGGTGGCGGCCGACGACAATCCGGTCACGATCATGGACGAGCCTTGGTCGAAGCTCGTCATCACCAAGGTCGACGATCAGAACACGATCCTCAAAACCGCCTGCTTCCAGGTCTACAAAGTCGGAACCAACGGCGGCCGGGGCTCGCCGGTGGGCATCCCCAACTGCGGCGACGGGCTCAGGGAGACGACCCAGTTCGGCGTCGTCGCCGGCCCCTATCTGCTCGCCGAGTCGACGGCCCCGGTCGGCTACCTGACCGCCGCGGACATGCCCTTCACCATCGCGCGCGGCGTCAACCGCGAAGTGACGATGGTCGACTATCCGTCCGGCGCGATCGCGGTCACCGTGGTCGGCGTGCCGGACACCAAACCGGTCTCGACCTGCTGGGAGCTCTGGACGGTCGATCTCGAGCGGAAGGGCGTCAAGGCCGCCGCGAAATGCGCCGATTCGATCAACGTCACCACGACGCTCGCCGCCGCCCCCGGCCCCTACTTCCTCGTCGAGTCGAAGGCTCCGGACGGCTACATCGCGGCCGCGGACCAGCGGGTGACGATCACCGCCCGCGCGACGCTGGCGTTGAGCGTCGCCAACGTCCCGTATCCGAAGCTGGTCATCATCAAGGTCGACGAGGCCAACAAGCCGCTCAACGGCGCCTGTTTCGCCCTCTATCAGGATGTGGGAACGGTCGCATTCGGGCCCCAGGTCGTCACCGGCCTCTGCGACGACCCGGACGCGGCCAAACAGGACGCCTCGACCGAGAAGCGGCTCAAACCCGGGCGCTACATCGCCCAGGAGACCGTGGCGCCGGCCGGGTACGCGATCGCCCCGGCGTTCGAGTTCACGATCTTCGACAACACCGACGTCACGATCACGCTCCAGGATCAGCTGGCGGGCAAGCTGACGATCGCGACCAGAGACCGGGCGCTGCTCGCCCTCACGGGCGCCTGCTACGAGCTCTGGACGAAGACCTCGGACGGCCAGAAGGGCGTGCTCGTGACCAAACGGTGCGACGACTTGTCGACGACGACCGGCGACGGAAGCATCGACGGGTACACCAAGTTCGTCGCGCTGGTGCCCGGCGTCTACATCGTGAGCGAGAGCTTCCCGCCCGCCGGATACCTGCGGGCCGAGGACCGCTCGGTCACCATCGTCGGACGGGTCGACACCTCGATCTCGATCACGAACGACAAGCCCTGACCCCGATACCCGGCGTGGACGCGCCGGGCGTCGCGATCGACGCGGGAGCGCCGCCTCTGGCCGGGGGCGGCGCTTTTACGCCCCTTGTTTCGACCGCCGTTCACTCGCGGATGTCGAACGCGTTGATCACGGCGCGCTGGTACGCCGGATGGCGCTCCAGCAGCCCGTCGATGCTCATCCGCAGGAACGACGCCAGTTGGATGAACTCCAGCGGCGAGAGCGAGAGCGTCAGGAAGTCGATCGAGAGCTCGATCGCGTCGTCCTCCGTCAACCCGTCTTTCGGCCGGTCCGGAATCCGCGAGGTCGTCTGCAGCCCCGTCTCCGGCCAGACCATCTCCAGCAGGTCGTCCAGTTTCGCGCCTTCCGCCATGGCCCGCCTCCCGCCGTCCAATCCCATCGATCCGTTCTGATAATCCGATAATCTGATAAAATCGCCCGTGGGTGGTTTGTGCCTAGAGGGTGTTCGCAAACGGTCGCCGGACTCCTCACATGGGCGCACGTCTCCGGCCTCGCGGGATTGAAACCCCGCGCTCAGTTCTCATGAGTCGGATGAAACCGACTGGGGCCGACCTCTCCATGTGGACGATGTGGGCGAGTCCGGTTTCGCAGACACGCCCGAGACGAGCACCGCAACCCGGCCGGGTTCTGGAGGACGCAACCGCTCGCCGCGTGCAGGGGCGATTGTCGTCCGCGCCGTCTCCAGGGCAACCATACCCGACGCCATCGCCCGGCCGACCGAGTCGGGAGGAGACCCGACGACTCATGAACATGACCAAGCCTATCGCTTCCCAGCTCTCAAACGACCGCGTCGATGTGTTGGACCGTGAGACGTATCACGAGGAGACGTTTGTGAGCGAACGCAACGGGGAGCCGGATGCGCGGCCGTCGTCGCACGACTCCTTCTCTGGGGCGACGCTTGAAGAGCTAATCGCCGCAGTCGGAGATCTCTTTCCCATCGGCGACGGGTTCGCCGACGACTTGGAGGCGGTCCAGGCGGCGCAAGGCTTCATCGGTCGCCCAAACCCGTCGAATCAAGGAGAGAACCGGCAATGACCACAAAAATCACTGCGACCGAGCTCTCGAAGAACCTCTCCGACGTGCTGAATCGGGTGAGGTATCGCGGCGAGCAGTTTGTGATCGAACGCAATGGGGAGGCGGTTGCGAACATCGGCCCGGCGTCGCCATCGCGCGGCGTCACGCTGGAGGAGATCATCGCGAAAATAGGCGATTTAAGGATGCCCGGAGACGGTTTCGCCGATGACCTTGAGGCGATCCACGCAGAGCAAGGTGTCGCAGAGTTGCCCGAATGGCCGTCCTGATCGATTCCACCGTTTTCATCACGATGGAGCGCCGCGGCCTCCGGGTCGCGGACCTCGGCCCTCTTTTGCCACCGGGAGAAATCGGCCTCTCGGCCGTCACCGCGTCAGAATTATTGGTTGGCGTCCACAGGGCCGCTTCGCCGGCGCAACGATCCCGGCGCCAAGTCTTCGTCGAAACGGTGATCGGAACCTTTCCTGTTTTGCCCTTCAATCTGGAGACGGCCCGAGTCCACGCACGGCTTCTCGTCGACCTCGCTTCCCGGGGACTCTCGATAGGCCACCACGACCTGTTCATTGCCGCAACCGCATTGACTCACGGCTGGGCCATGGTCACCGACAACCGCCGCGAGTTCGACCGCGTGCCGGGCCTCGTCGTCGTCCAGCCCGATTGGTGACCGGCAGGCCGAGGCCGCGGGAGATCACTCGACGAGACGGTGCACCTTCGCGTGGTAGAGCAGCATGATCGTCTTGGCGTCGACGATCTCGCCGCGCCCGATCATGCCCAGCGCGTCGTCGAGCAGGATCTCCAGCACCTCGATCTCCTCGTCCCCCACCCCGCCGCCCGCTTCCCGGCGCGCGGACGGCTCGTACTCGGCGACGAAGAAGGCCAGCCGCTCGGTGACCGACCCCGGACTCATGAAGGCGTCGAAGATCCGGCGCGGCGCGGCGATGAGGTAGCCCGTCTCCTCCCGCGTCTCGCGCACGACGCACGCCTCGGGGTCGTCCGCGTCGAGCAGACCGGCGCAGGCCTCGATCAGCATCCCGCCGTGGCCGTTCACATACGCGGGGAGCCGGAACTGCCGGGTCAGGATGACCGAGCGCCGGGCCCGGTTGCAGAGCAGGACGACCGCGCCGTCCCCGCGGTCGTAGGTCTCCCGCCGCTGCGTCTCCCACGTGCCGTCCGCCCGCCGATAGGCGAACGTCCACTTTTTGAGCGTGCCCCAATCGTCGGCGAGAACCTCCTGGCTTACGATCTTTATCCTTCCCTCAGCCTGCACGATTGTTGCCCTCCATGTCTTCAGCCGGCTTGAGGGTGACGCCGCTGCGTCCGACAACCCCCAAGAGCCATTGTGCCTGGGAACGAGGCGAACGATGCTGGAAACGTGCGAACCGCCCAATCGCCTGCTTGGAGGACGAGAATGGATTGGCCGAACCACGAAGGGTGGAAAGCGTTGGCGGATGGCGAACGGGTCGTCGAGGACGGTCGCCCCTTCGGGTCGCCTGGCCATCTGCGACCCCATCGTCTGGCTCCCGAATTGGGACGATTTTGACGATCCGATTCTTCACGTCGGCGCCGGCCGCTTTCCGGTCAAGGTCACGCAGGCGGATGTGAGCGGCCATGAAGACTGGTCGCACCTGCGAAACGCGTACGCAACCTTGCTTCTCAGCGAGGCGGTCGAAGTCGTGAGGGCGCCGTTCCAAGTCCGCCGCGGGCAACTGGTGCGGTCAGGGAACGGGCACCCCGACCACTATCGCGTCGGGGTGGGC
>JBPCRG010000515.1:0-7608 GCA_050997095.1 Thermomicrobiales bacterium
GCGTTGACCCTGCTCGCCGGAGCCTGGGCGACGCCCGCGTCGGCGCAGGACTCGACGCCGACCCCCGCCGCGGGGGTGCTCGCCGCCGCTCCGTCCAACCTCAACTGCACGCCCGCGGCCGTGGACGGCACGCCCTCGGCCGCCGCGGTGGCGCAGGTCGCGTCCGTCTACACGATCACCGCCGACACCTCCGCCGTGCGCTACCGCGCCCAAGAGGAACTCGCGGGCAAGGGCGCCAACGAGGCGGTCGGCACCAGCAACGCGTTCGTCGGCAACATCTACTTCGACGCCAGCGGCATGCCCCTCGCCTGCTCCCGCTTCGACGCCGATCTGCGCACGCTCAAGAGCGACTCGGCCCGCCGCGACAACTATCTCTACGGCAACACCCTTCAGACCGAGCAATTCCCGCTCGCGTCCTTCGTCGTCACCTCGATCACGGGCCTCGACAAACCCCTGGGCAAGGACGCGGCGACCTTCACGCTCGTCGGCGACCTGACGATCCACGGCGTCACCAAGACCGCCGCCTGGGAGATCACCGCCAGCCTCGACGGCGGCACGCTGACCGGCAAAGGCTCGACCGCCTTCGACATGCCCGACTTCTCGATCACGCCGCCGAAGGTCGGCCCGGTGATCTCGCTCGACGAGCACGTCAAGCTCGAGGTCGACATCTCCGCCAAGAAATCCGCGTAACCTTCCCGCCATCGAACCCGCGACGGCGTCCGGTCGATTCGCCGGACGCTTGACCCGTGGTCTGTGCGTCATCAATCGCATTGGGGCGAGCCGACGACGGTTCTCGCTCCGCTCGAAGAGATTTCTGGACCCCGCGACTCAGCCTGCGGGCTCCGCTCGGAATGACGGGGGCGCCGACGCCGACGCCGAGACCGACGCGGACCGATCCTGCGCAGACTGCTCGCATGACAAGGAGGCCCCGTGAACAATCCGCCGAGTCGCCGCCGAAGACGGATCCTCATCCTGATCGCGCTCGTCCCGATCGTGGTCTTCGTCGCCTTCGCGATTTATCTGGCGGGCGTCTCCGGAAACCTCCCGTGGCAGGTCGATCCCACCCGCGTCTCCGTGCAGATCACCCCCTTCTCCGACATCCCCGGGTCCAACCCGCCCGCCCTCGTCCCCAAAACCGCGGCCACCCCCGCCAAGTGAGCGTCGACCCGACGGAGGACGGACCGGCCGGAGCCCGGCTCGCGGTCAACGACGAACATCACTGCTTCGGCTGCGGGCGGCTCAACCCCTTCGGCTTGAAGCTGGTCTTTTATGTCAACGCGGATCAGAGCGTCTGGACGCCATGGACGCCGACCCGGGAGTGCGAGGGGTACGCCGGGATGGCGCACGGGGGCATCATCTCCACCGTCCTCGACGAGGCGATGGGCTGGGCGGTCTCCAGCCGGGGCATCTGGGCGGTCACCGGCAGGATGAGCGTCGCATTCCGCAAACCCGTCGAGATCGGCTCCCCGACCCGCGCGACCGGCCGGATCGTGGCCGACAACCGCCGCACCCTCGATCTGGCCGCCGAGATCCGCCGCGCCGACGACGGCCTGCTGCTCGCTGACTCCCGCGCCACCTTCGTCCGCGTCCCCCCCGAACGGGCCGCGGAATGGCAGGGCCGCTACCTCGGGGGAACGTGACCCGGTCTCAGGCCTGAAACGGCGGTGTCGGCCGATCGAGCGCCTCCGCCGCCTGCTCCCGCGCGCTCGCGATCATCACGTTGAGCACCTGCAGCAGGTTGTGGATGCTGCGGTTGTCGAGCAGGAAGAGCGCCAGCGCCGACTCCTCGTCGGAGAAATCGATCCGCTCCCCGCCGTCCTCCGCCCGCAGCCTGCCTTCCGACCGGATCGCCCGCAGCCACGCCGCCGCCGAAGCGTCCGCCTCCCGCAGCAGCCGCAGCAGGGCGTCCGCCGCCTCGTTGCGGGCCGCGACCGTCGCCGGGCCGGGCGGCAGATCCGCCTCGGACGCCTCGATGTCGTCCTCGCCGATCCCCGTCAGCGACCGGAAGACGTCGGGCGTGGTCGCCAGCACGTAGGCTTCGCCGCGGTCCACGATGTGGGCGAGCACGCGCGGACCGGGCGTGTTCTGGGCGGTGGCCCGCTCCAGCGTCGCGAGATCGGTCTCGAAGAGCTGCCTGCCGCTGCGGCCCTTGGCGTTGACCGTCTCCAGCACATAGTGGTAGATCAGGAATGCCGCCGGGCCCGACGCGGACTGAAGCTCGAGCGTGGAGATCCCCGCGTTCACGTCCCGCTTCAGCGCGCCCACCGTGTCCGCGATCTTCGCCGGATCGGCCTCGAGCTCCAGCGCCTCCACGACAAAGGTGGCGACTTTCAACGAATATTGGTCGGTCATGCTCTGGCCTCGGCGGTGAAAGTCGGCGATGTCCGCGAAAGTATCGCGTTCCGACCGGAACGGACAAGGGGAACCAATCATGGAATCGGCGCCGATCCCCGACGAGACCGCCGAGCGGCTGCTGCTCGCCGCGAGGGACGCCGCGACGCGCGCCTACGCCCCCTATTCCCGCTTCCCCGTCGGCGCCGCCGCGCTGCTGGACGACGGCTCGATTGTGCAGGGCGCGAACATCGAGAACGCGAGTTTCGGGCTCACCTGCTGCGCCGAGCGCGTGGCCTGCTTCACCGCCGCGGCCGCCGGGATCCGCACGATCGTCGCGATCGCCGTGACCGCGCCGCGCGTCCCCTCCGTCACGCCCTGCGGGGCCTGCCGCCAAGTCCTGAACGAATTCAAGCCCGCCGAGACCGACCTCGTCGTCGTGCTGGACGGCCCGACCGGTCCGCGCCAGATCCCGCTCGCCCAACTGCTGCCGCAGGCGTTCGGGCCCCGAGATCTGGCGGAATGAGCGCGGGCGCCCGTGTGGTACGCTATGCCGGTTGCGGGCGGGAGCATTGCCCGACGACCTTGGCATGGTTTGCATTTTGGATGTGTCGAACCGACTCTCTGCCCGGCGCGTACGTCGTCGAGACAAGTCGGTCGAAGATCCACCGAGTGGTTGTTGAGGGGTTGAGATGGCGACGGGAATAGTCAAGGTCTGGTCGAATGCGAACGGTTTCGGTTGGATCATGCCGGACAGCGGCGGCAACCGGATGTACGTCCATCGGAGCGGCGTCGTCCGTCGCGACGAGAACGCGTCCGCCTGGCTCGAAGTCGGCGAGAAGGTCGAATATCAACTCGGCCAGCGCCCCAAAGGCCCCGCCGCGATCAACGTTAAACCCGTCGAGCCGCAGGCCGCCGAAAGCGCCTGACGCCGGTCGAGGCATCACATCCGACGACGAACCGGGTTCAGGTCTAACGTCGTAGGGGAGGGTCCCGTGCCCTCCCATGGCCCGCAGGCCATGACCGCCTGACCGGACGGGCGCGCCCATGGTCGCCACCACGTCGGCCAATCTCCTCTACCAGATCCGCGCCTGAAGCCCCGCCGCGAGGATGGCTTCCCGCAGCCGCAGTAGCGCCACATCCTTCGCCTTCGCCTCCAGCATCGCGTCGAATCGGCGCTGCCCCTCCATCGCCTCCAGAAACCGGACGAAGTCGGCCGGGTCGATCCAGTCGTCGTGCTCTCCCGCGCGCGGAGGGGCAGTCTCCGGGTCGGCTCCCGCCCGCGGGGTGCGCGCCGTCGCCCGTTGCGTCGAGTAGTGGATCTTCGGCGTCTGATCCTCAGGCCATGAGCGCAGACACGCCGCGCAGGCTTCGGTTTCGGTCCGCCCGTCCTCGCGGTTGACGCGGTGGTGGAGGATGTCGAAGACGAGCGGGATCCCGGTCATCGCGTGGACCCGCTCAATCTCCGCGACGCTGTAGGAAACCTCGTCGTTCTCCAGCACCAACCGATGGCGCACGATCTCCGGCAGCCGTTCGTAGTTCGCGGCGAACCGCTCCATCGCCGCCGGCTTGTCGCCGTAGACTCCCCCCACGTGGGTGACGATCTTGGCGTCCAGGTCCGTTCCCAGCGCGTCCAGGAACCGCGCGTGGTAGACGAAGTCCGCCATCGCCGCGTCCGCGATCCGGGCGTCCGGCGAATTGAGCACGATGTATTGGGACGGATGCATCGAGAGGCGCAGGTCCAGCCCGCGCGCCCGGGCGCCGATCGCCGCCAGCTCCGCCCCGCACTCATCGATCTGGCGGTGGAACTGCGGCATGTCGGGATGGGTGACGTACGGAGCGATGTCGGACGAGATCCGGTACATCCGGATCCCCTCCGCCGCCAGGTGGTCGAAGATCTCGTTCAGATACCCGAGGCTGACGCGCAGGTGGGGCTCGTTCCGCCACCGCCGCGCGTCGTTGCTCCTCAGCCCCGGCTTCCCGATCGCCTTGACCGCGAATCCCAGCCGGTTGGGAGTTCCTCCGTCGATCGCTTGGGCCGACGTTTCACCGCTCGGCATTGTGCTGATCTTCCCGACTTTCCTCATGCGCCCGACGCCGCGACCAGCGCGTTGCTGAGCCGCGCCCAGCGGCCGGGGATGAAGGGCCAGAGGTGGATCGTGGTCCGGTTGCCGAAGACGGCGAGCGCCAAGTCGCGCTCGGGGTCGGCCCAGAGCAGCGTGCCCGCGGCCCCGAAGTGGCAGAAGGTCCGCGGCGAGGTCAGGTCCCCCGTCCAGTGCCGGCGCTTGCCGCCCTTTACCTCCCAGCCCAAGCCCCAGAACGCCGGATTCCAGACGACCTTCATGCTCTGCACGCCGCCGCGCGCTCCCAGCGCCTGATCGCTCGTCATCATCGCGACCGACGCCGACGAGAGCAGCCGCGGTCCATTCGGCAGGAAGGCGCCGGCGAAGGTCGCCAGGTCGCGCGCGCTGCCGTACATCCCTCCCCACGGCAATCCGAGACCGCGCCAATAGGGGCTGTTGTACGCCTCGACGTCGCTGCCGACGTGGGCGGTGTCAGCGACCCGGGCGATCCGCGCGTCGAGCGAGTCGTCCGGCCGGCCCACGGTGTCGCGCATGCCGAGCGGGTCGAGCACCCGCCGTCGCGCCTCATCCCAGAAATCCGCGCCGGTCACGCGCTCGACCAAGCGCCCCAGCACGGCGAACCCGGCGTTGGAGTAGAGGTGCTCGCTTCCGGGCGCGGTCCGCAGGGGCAGGCGGCACATCGCGTCGGTCATCGTCGGCAGGTCGTGCTTCTCGATGTACCGCAGGCGGCCGGGCGCGAGGTCCTCCGGCAGCCCCGCCGTGTGGGCGAGCAGATGGCGCACCGTGACGAACCGCCGCTGCGCCTCCAATGCGGGGTCGACCCCCTCCCCGCCGCTCTCCGGGCCGCTGGCGAACTCGGGCACGAATCTGACGACCGATTCGTCGAGCGAGACGAGACCCTCCTCGACGAGCGACATCACCACGGCGGCGGCCACGGGCTTGGTCACCGAGGCCAGCGCGAACATCGTCTCCGCCGTCACCGGCACGCCGGGCCGGGCCTCCCCCGCGTAACGCTCGGCGACGATCCCGCCCCGGCTCCAGACGACCGCCGCCGCGCCGACCACCCCCTGCGGCGCGATCCAGCCGTCGATCAGCTCCAACGCCCGGTCAAATGTCCCTGCGCTCACGTCCCCCCCCCACGCTCTGCAATTCCCGCGGTCAGTGAAGCACATTCCCGCCGCGTCCCCGCCCGCCCGGACGAACCGCTATGATGGCGGGGCTACGATGGCGGCGACGGCGCGCGTGAATCGGGCGGGCGGCGATGGGGAGCGGTTGATTCGATGGACGCACCGAAGATCGTGATCGTCGACGACTACGCCGCGATGGGCAGGGCCGCCGCCGACATCCTCGTCGCCACGGTCGAACGCGCTCCCCGCGCCGCGATCTCGGTCCCGACCGGCTCCACGCCCGTCGGCATGTTCGACGAGGTGCTCGCCCGCGTCGAGGCCGGAGCGTGCGACCTGTCGCGCATCCACCTCTTCTGCCTCGACGAGTACATCGGCGTAACCGCGGACGACCCGAACAGCCTCACCGGCTGGCTTGCGCGGACGTTCCTCGACCGCTCCGGCATCCCCGCCCACCACATCCATCCGCTGCCCTCGACGGCACCCGACCTCGCCGCCGCCGCGTCCGCCTACGAGGCCGAGATCGCGCGTCACGGCGGGCTGGAGCTCGCGGTGCTCGGCTTGGGCGGCAACGGCCACATCGCCTACAACGAGCCCGGCTCGACCGGCGACTCCCGCACCCGCGTCCTCTCGCTGACCCAGGAGTCGATCGCCCAGGCCGCCGGCTACTTCGAGGGCCGGAGCGTCCCCACCGAGGCGATGACCGTCGGAATCGGCACCCTGCTCGAGGCGCGCAACCTCGTCCTCATCGTCTCGGGCGCCGCCAAAGCCGACGTCTTCGCCCGCGCCCTCCACGGCCCGCAGACCCCGGACCTTCCCGCCTCCTTCCTCCAAAACGCCTTCGTCCGCCTCACCGTCATCGCCGACCGCCCCGCCGCCGCCCACCTACACCAATCGCCGCACCGCGGCATCTCTTAACCTCGGAGAGGTTTTGTAGTTTGAGCCGGGTGCCCTCTGGGCGATTTCAACCCCGGGTTTTGATCGAGCCCGGGATTTCGACTCCCGGTCTAGTTAAGGCCGGAGACCGATCCGCGGACCCCATTCCCTCGCCAGCTCCGGCCGCAGCGCCTCAAGGATCCGCCCGTGCGTCGTCGGATCGACGCTCATCAGCAGCCCGCCCTCGTTCCGCGGCAGCCGCTTGTTGTAGACGAACCGATTGCCGCGGACGTCGGTGAAGCGCCCGCCCGCCTCGTGCGCGACGATGTCCGCCGCCGCGAAATCCCACTCCCAGGCCATCGTCGGCCTGTCGGCCGGGCTCAGCCCGACCAGCGCGTCGATCGCGTTGTCCGGCGGCGCGAGATGGCGCAGGTAGACCCCGAGGTCGCTCACGGTCGGCGGGGCCGCGCCGAGCCGCCCGCTGACCCTGCCCAACGCCGGCAGCGACCCGGGGGCGCCCAGCCAGACCGACGTCGCGATCCTCGGCTGGCTGCCTGCGGGCACCGCGCGCAGACTGAACCGCTCGATCCGCTCGCCCTCCCCCACCCACGCGCCGGCGCCGTCCGCCGCGGCGAGCCATCTGCCCGTCGGCGGATGGAGCAGGACGCCGACCACCAAGCGCCCCTCCACGGCAAGCGCGATCAGCACGTCGAACTCGCCGCTGCGGGCGACGAACTGGGCGGTCCCGTCGATCGGGTCGACGATCCAGACGCGCGGGCTCCCCAGCCGCGCCTCGTCGTCGACCCCCTCCTCGGTCAGCAGGGCGTCGTCCGGAAACGCGGCGCCGAGGCGGGCGCGGATGAGCTTGTCGGCGAGCAGATCGGCGTCGGTGACCGGAGAGCCGTCGCCCTTGATGTACGTCTCGGCGGCCGCGCGGTCGTAGAGGTCGCGGACGGCCTCCCCCGCCTCGCGCGCGGCCGCGACCGCGGTCCGAAGCTCGGCCGCATGGATCGACTCGATGTTCAGCACGATCCGCGTTCCCTTCCCGTCACGAATCTTGGACCTCCCCCGTCGGCGCGGGCTCGACCGGATATTCGGTGTAGAGCGGCTGCCCGGTCGGCGAGGTCACATTGCGGCTCTGTCCGCCCGGAAACCACGAGCGCACGACGCTCAACTCGCCCGCGCGCTCCGGG
>JBPCRG010000609.1:0-3750 GCA_050997095.1 Thermomicrobiales bacterium
TTCGCCGAATCACTTTGCATCGCTCGCAACGACGCGTGACTGATGCGGATACCTTCATTGCCGTTTCTTTCCTTTCACCCAGACTCCCGTCGCCAAGACCGCAATTGTTTGTCGGCGGCTGACGCACGGGAATAGCGCATGCTGCGCGCATGCGCCGGAACGGTTAGTGTACCACTGACGGGAGGCGCTTCGTCAAGATGTCGGCGTCGCCGTTCGTGATCGCGACCGTGTGCTCTAAGTGGGCGGAGAGCGAGCTGTCGGCGGTCACGACCGTCCAGCCGTCGTCGAGCGCTTGCGTCTCGTCCCTCCCCACATTGAGCATCGGTTCGATCGCGAGCGTCATTCCGGGCCGAAGAAGGATTCCGCGCTCGGGATTGCCGTGGTTCGGAACGTGCGGGTCCTCCCACATCCGGCGACCGATGCCGTGCCCGCCGTATTCCCGGACCAGGCCATAGTGGCGCTCCAGCGCATGCCGCTCCACGGCCGCTCCGATCGCGCCGAGCCGACGCCCCGCCTTCGCCGCCGCGATTCCCTCGTAAAGCGACGCTTCAGTGTCCCTTAGGAGCGCCGCGGCCTTCGCGCTGATCCTGCCCACCGGGTACGTCCAAGCCGAATCGCCGTGATACCCGCCGACGACCGCCCCGACATCGACCGAAATGATGTCGCCTTCCTTCAGGACCTTGCCGCCCGGAATGCCATGGACGATCTCCTCGTTCACCGACGCGCAGATGCGGCCCTTGAACCCATGGTGGCCCAGGAAGGACGATGTGGCGCCCTGCTCGAGCAGCACTGCCTTGGCGATCATATCCAGGTCGTGCGTCGTCACGCCGGGGACGATGGCAGGTTCGATCTGTAGGTGGATCAGCGCGACGACGTGGCCCGCCTCGCGCATCCGCTCGATTTCCCGCTTGTTCTTGATCGTCACCGCCATCGACGCCGCTCGTCAGACGGCAGCCGCCGCGATGATCGCCGCCGAGATCTGCTCCGTGACTTCATCGACTCCCTGGTCTCCGTCGATCCGCTTCAGCAGTCCCTGCTCCGCATAGAAGCTCAGCAGGGGCTCCGTCTCCCGAAAATACGTGTCCAACCTGCGCTCGATCGCCTCTTCGGTGTCGTCCGCTCGTTGAGTCAACGGCGAACCGCATCGATCGCAGACACCCGGAGCCCGAGGCGGATGAAACTCATCGTGGTACGTGGCACCGCAATTCGGGCAGATCCATCGCCCGGCGAGCCGACGAACCAGCATGGCCCTCGGTAAGTAAATCTCGACCACGGCCGTGATCTTCGACCCCCGGAGTGAGAGCGCCTGGTCCAGCCCGGCGGCCTGCGGCCGAGTCCGGGGAAAGCCGTCGAGCAATGCTCCGACGTTGGCGCCCGCCTCGGCGATCTCCGCGATCCGGGTCGTGACGACGCCGATCGTGACCTCGTCCGGAACTAGCTCCCCCCTGTCCAGAAAGCCTTTGACGAGGGAGCCCATCTCGGTGCCCCGGCCGATCGCCGTCCGGAACAATTCCCCCGTCGAGACATGGGCGAGATTGAATCTCGGGGCCACCCGTTCCGCCTGGGTGCCCTTGCCGGCGCCTTGCGCGCCCATCAGGATGACGTGCATTGCGTCCTTCACTCATCCCTCGACGAGGAGCGTGGACGAAGGGGACCGGCCATCAGGTCGGCCGGATCCGCCCCGCTTCGTCTCGACGACTCCGCACTGGACCTACTTGATGAACCCTTCGTAGTTCCGCATCAGGAGCTGCGCCTCCAATTGGCGCATCGTGTCGATGGCCACGCCGACCACGATCAGCATCGACGTCGCGCTGAGCAGCAGCGTCTGCACGCCCGTGATCCGCGAGGCGATGAAGGGCATGATCGCCACGATCCCGAGGAAGAGCGCCCCGACCAGCGTGATCCTCGTCAACACGCGCTGGAGGTACATCGCCGTGTTTTTCCCCGGACGGACGCCGGGAATGAACGCGCCCTGCCGCTGGAGATTCTCGGGAATCTTCTGCTGCTGGAAGATGACCATCGTGTAGAAGTAGGTGAATCCCACCACCATCAGGAAGTACAGCACGTTGTACTGCACGCTGGTCGGGCTGAAGATCCGGTTGAGCTGGCCCGCCAGGTTGCGCACCCACTCCCGGCTTGAGCTGACGAGAAAGTTCGAGATCATCCCCGGGAAGACCATGATGCTGACCGCGAAGATCAGGGGGATCATCCCCGCGGAATTGACCCGCAGCGGAATGAAGGTGGTGTTGCCGCCGTACTGCCGGTTGCCCCGGATCCGCTTCGCGTGATGCACCGGGATTCGCCGCTGGCCCTCGTTGATCAGCACGATGCCGACGATCGTCGCAAGTGCGATCACGATGAAGAGCACCAGCCCGATGATGTTCTGGCTGGCCGATCCGCCGGTCGCCAGCTTCCCGATCGCGCTGGGCAGACTGGCCACGATGCCGCCGAAGATGATGATCGATGTGCCGTTGCCGATCCCGTTCTCGGTGATCAACTCGCCGATCCAGACCAGTAGCATGGTCCCGGCAGTCATCGACAGCAGGATCGCCAAGGTCGGCACGACGGTGCTCTGCTGGAACAGGCCGAAGCCCTTGAGCAGCGGCGTGCCGCCCGTGCTGTTGGTCCGGGAGAAGAGCAGCGCGTGTCCGTAGCCCTGGAGGAGGGCCAACGGCACCGTCAGGTAGTGGGTGATCTGGTTGATCTTGTTCCGTCCGCCCTGCCCCTCGTTCGACAGCTCGTTGAGGCGGGGAATGATCGGCGTCATCAACTGCATGATGATCGACGCCGTGATGTACGGATAGACGCCGAGGGCTACCACGGAGAAGTTCTTCAGGCCGCTGCCGGAGAAGAGATTCAGGACTCCAAGCAGCTGATTGCCGTCGATGAAATCCGCCAAGGCTCCGCGATTCACGCCCGGAACCGGGATGCTCGCGATGAACCGGAAGATCACCAGCATCGCCACCGTGAACAGGATCTTTCGGCGGATGTCCGGAATCTTGAATGCGTTGACAACAGCCTCGAACATGGTGATCGCCCTTCTTAGCTCTCGGAAGCTTCCTCACGGGTCGTCGGGCCGCCGACTTTGCCGAAACCGGCACGTTTCAGCGTGCTGTTCAAGGGGAGACGCCGTGAGCGGGGCCGCGCCTCAACCCACTTGTCCGTCCGCGTCAACATGGTCACCGAGCCGCCCGCAGCCTCGATCCGACCTTTTGCGCTCTCCGAGAATCCGTGCGCGCTGATCGAGATCGGGCGCGTCAACTCCCCGCCTCCAAGCACCTTCACCGGAAACTCCAAACCTCGGATCACCCCGTGCTGATACAGCATGCCCGGCGTGATCTCGCCAGTGAGATTGAGCTCCTCGAGCCGGTCGAGGTTGACGAGTTCCCACTGGGTCTTGTAGATGTTCGTGAAGCCCCGCTTGTAGGGCATCCGCCTCTGGATCGGCAGCTGCCCGCCCTCGAAGCCCGGCCGGATTCCAGGTCCCGAGCGTGATTTCTGTCCCTTGGTGCCCCGGCCGGACGTCTTTCCGTGTCCGCTTCCGGTTCCCCGGCCGACCCGCTTCTTTTTCTTGGTCGCGCCCTCATTGGGACGCAGATCGCTGAGGTTGAACGGCATGATTGATCTCATCCTGCTGCGCCCTCCGCCGATCCAAACCGGCGTGAACGGGCCGCGACGGCCGGGGGAAGGCCCCCCCGCGCCTACTCGTCGGAATCAGCCACCTCGACGAGATGGTGGACCTTGTTGACC
>JBPCRG010000697.1:0-3589 GCA_050997095.1 Thermomicrobiales bacterium
GATCAGCATGCACTGGCCGTTGGCTTGGACGCGGGCGGAATCGGTCGTGACGGCACCGGGGATGCCGAAGCGGTAGACCAGCGTCGTCAGCAGCGCGGGGTGGATCAGGCCGTCCGCGCGGTCGGCCAGACGCTGCCGGGTCGCGGCGCTGAAGACGCGCACGTCCTCCTTCGCGGCGTGGGCGAGCAGCGAGCGCGCCAGTTTGCGGTCGGGCCGCACGTCGGCGTCGATCGTCAGGATCCAGGCCGCGTCGGCGCGGGCGTGGTCGAGCCCGGCCTGGAGATTGTGGGCCTTGCCGTTTACGTCGGGCGGGACGGGGCCGGCGTCGATCAGGCGGATCCGCCCGTCGCGCTCCGCATGCCTGCGGATGAGCGCCTGCGTGCCGTCGGTCGAGCCGCCGTCCACGACCAGGATCTCGGCCACCTCGTCGGTCTGCACCGACAACCCGTCGAGGCACGGACCCAGGCGCGCCGCCTCGTTCAGGGTCGGCACGATGACCGTGATCGGCGCGGCGTCGGCTTCGCGCTTCACCACAGGGCAGATGACCGCCCCCCCGGAACTCTTGACCATGCGGGAGACGACGCGCACGGCCAGGACCAGCTGCGCGAGGGTGAAGAGGCGGATCAGCATCCGGACCGGCATCTCAATCCACCGTCCCGTCGAGCGCGAACGAGACGATCGCGTCGCGGATTCCGGGCCAGGCCGGGCGGTTCTCCTTCACGATCGTGTGGTCGCCGTCGACGAGCCGCAGCGCCGGCATCCCGCCCAGCTTGGCGATCAGCCTGCGCGTCGACTCGACCGTCGCGGTCTTGTCCCCGGCCCCTTGGACGATCAGCGCGGGGGCCGTCACCTTCCCCGCCGCCTTGCCGGCGGCGTGCCCGTTCCGCTGCAGCTCCAGCAGCGCGGGTGTCGGCAGCGTCGTCTCCTCCCGAAGCCGCCGCCGGGTCGCGGGATCGTCGAGGTCGAGGGTCGGATCCATGTCGTGGAACGTCTCGCGGGTCGCCGGGTCGGTGAAATCCGCGTCGCCGAACAGCTTGATCTCGTGGACGAACGGGTGCAGCGGCCAGAGCAGGAGGGCGCGCGGGTCCTCGATCCTCCAGAACGGCGCCATCAGCACCAGGCGGTCGGGCGCGTGCTCCGCCGCGACCTGCAGCGCGACCGCCGTGCCCATCGAGTAGCCGAGCAGGAGCGCCACGTCGTGCTCGGCGCGGACCTTCGCCCACGCCCCGTCCGCCGCCGCGACCCAATCCCGATGCCGGACGCTGGAGAGCCGGCCGATCTCGGCGCCGAACCCGGGCAGCAGCGGCGCATGCGCCGAGATCCCCGCGGCGGCGAGGGCGGTGCCAAGGGGCCGAAGCTCGGCGGGGGAGCCCATGAAGCCGTGGAGCAGCAGCATGCCCATGGGCCCGGCGCCCGGCATCGTGAACGGTTCGTGCTCGTGGCCGGTGAACATCGCTGCGTCCAATTCGTCCAATGCGGTTCCGCGGCGTCGCGAAGCCGCTTCCCGATCGCCGATGATTGTCGGAGAAAGCGCCGTCTCCCGCCGCCGTCCGCCGTGGCGGCAACTACGGCCCCGCCTCGACGGTCGCCGCGAGGACCGTTAGCCTGCCACACCGGTGAGCATACGCGACAAGGATGAACGCACAATGAATTCGCAGCGGATTGTGGTGATCGGGAGCGGGTTCGGCGGGCTGGCCGCGGCGGTGCGGCTGGCCGTCCGCGGGCATCGGGTCAC
Organism: Thermomicrobiales bacterium; assembly: GCA_050997095.1. GTDB lineage: Bacteria > Chloroflexota > Chloroflexia > Thermomicrobiales > UBA6265 > JBPCRG01. The sequence continues at coordinate 1,736 of JBPCRG010000697.1, forward strand.
CATGATCGACAAGCGGGACCAGCCGGGCGGCCGCGCCTACGTCTACCGGCAGGACGGCTTCACTTTCGACGGCGGCCCGACCGTGATCACCGCGCCGTGGCTGATCACCGAACTCTTCGCGCTCGCCGGGCGGAACGCGGCCGACTACGTCTCGATCGTCCCGATCAGCCCCTTCTACCGCATCTTCTTCCACGACGGCACGCATTTCGACTACACCGGCGACACCGCGGAGATGGTCGATCAGATCCGCGCGTTCAGCGAGTACGGGGACGACGCGGGCGGCTACCTCGACTTCATCGCCAAAACCGAGAAGATCTTCGACAAGGGCTTCACCGACCTCTCCGACGTCCCGTTCCTCAGCCCGTGGGACATGGTCAAGGTCGCGCCCGACCTGGCGCGGCTGGAGAGCTACCGCACCGTCTACGGCTTCGTCTCGAAATTCGTCAAAGACGAGCGGCTGCGCCAGGTGCTCTCGTTCCACCCGCTTCTGGTCGGCGGCAACCCCTTCCAGACGACCAGCATCTACGCCCTGATCCACCATCTCGAGCGCACCTGGGGCGTCCACTACGCGATGGGCGGGACCGGGAGCGTCGTGGAAGGATTGACGAAGCTCTTTCTGGAGCTCGGCGGCACGCTCCACCTGAGCACCGAGGCGGCGGAGATCACGACCGCCGACGGCAAGGCGACGGGCGTCCGGCTGAAGGACGGGCGGCATCTGCCCGCCGACGCGGTCGTCTGCAACGGGGACGTCGCGGCAGCGTACCAGCGCCTGCTGCCCGCCTCGGCCCGGAAGAAGTACACGGACAAGAAGCTCGCGCGGATGCGCTACTCGATGTCCCTGGTCGTGATCTACTTCGGGACCGACCGCACCTACCGCGGCGGGGACGGGCCGTCGCTGGCCCACCACGACATCATCCTCGGCCCGCGCTACAAGGGGCTGCTCGAGGACATCTTCACCCGGAAGCTGCTCGCCGACGACTTCTCGCTCTACCTGCACATGCCGACGCTGACCGACCCGACGCTCGCGCCCGAGGGCTGCGAGACCTTCTACGTGCTCGCGCCGGTGCCGCATCTCGGCGCGGGGATCGACTGGGCGGCCGCGGCCAAACCCTACCGGGACCGGATCATGGGCTTCCTGGAGGAGCGCTACCTGCCCGACCTCTCCAAGCATCTCGTGACCGAGCGCATGATCGACCCGCGCCACTTCGAGACGGACCTGAACAGCTACCTGGGCTCCGCCTTCTCGGTCGAGCCGATCCTGACCCAATCCGCCTGGTTCCGGCCCCACAACCGCTCGGAGGAACTGCCGAACCTCTACTTCGTCGGCGCCGGCACCCACCCCGGCGCGGGCCTCCCCGGCGTGCTCTCCTCCGCGAAGATCGCCGACGGGTTGATCGCGGACGAGCTCTGAGTTTTGGGCTTTGGACTTTGAGGAGGCAAGCTACGGGATCAGTTGCCCGATTGGTCTTTCCTGAACCCGCGGCTCGTCAGCCCGGAGAGCCATGTCCGCCGCCCGGTTGGCCGGAGTGTGGTGGGCTAACCGTCACCGTCACGTCCGTCCCCGCCAGGTTGGGCAGCCGAAACAGGCGATCGATGGAGAATCCCTCGGTCCTGCCCCGCGTCAGGCAGGAGATTTTTGGCGCGTCCACGCCCAGACGCGCCGCCGCGTCCTTTGCCTTCCATCCGTTGCGCGCGATCGCCTTGGCAATGTGATAGGCGAGGTCCGCCAGTTCCAGTTCTTCCTGGGGATTGTCGAGGCCAAGGTCGGCAAAGACATTCCCCGAACTGTGCCGGATATCTTGCTCACTCATTTCGTGTCCCTTCCTCGATTCGTGCCGCGGATGCCGCGTGCGC
>JBPCRG010000012.1:0-3956 GCA_050997095.1 Thermomicrobiales bacterium
AGGAGGTCAACCGTTGGAGGGGGGGGGAGGGGGCTCGGGGGGGGGCGAATTCTGGGGTGCAGCCCCGCGGCCGGTGTCGCCTGCGCCTTCGCCGCGGGCACGTGCCGCCCCGTCCCGCGGGCGGCGAGCTCGAGGACCGGAGCGCCGACCCCCAGGGAGCGCAGCACGGACCGGCGGGAGACGCGGGACGCACGGGCCGCGGCGATCCATCGGGCCAGATCGTCGAAGGTCTGATCGTTCATCGCGGGTCTGCCTCCATCGCATCGGGAGATCGGCCGACGACCGACGGGTTCGGAGAGGATGCCGTCATCGTACCCCCGCGCCGGGCGATCCGCTTGATCCGTCCGGCTGGGACGGGAAGACCCTGCGCGCCTCGACGTCGCCCCTTATGCATTTACCGCCGACACGATCATCGGATCTTCTATCGCAAACCCTTGACAAAGGCCCTATACTCGTCCTAAGGACGAGTATCGGGCCTTTATGTGCAATGTAGGACAATGCGGAAGACAGCCTCTCTCGCCATTCTAGAACGGCTCGCCGACGAGCAGCGGCATATCCTCTCGGCTTGGCGTGGCCTTCTCTTCCTGCGCAACGCGACATTTGCGCTCGCTCCCAATGAGCGCCGTTGGGAGCACCTCCCCGGACATGTCGAAGACCTTGGTCCCCTGTTCCGTCAAATGCGTGAGCGTGGGGAGATCAAAGCGGTCAAAGGATTTCCGCATCTGTATGAGGTGACGGTTCCGTATGCCCGGCAGGGGTTCATCGACGAACGCGAGGTGCTGTTCGAGCGGCACCCGTATGCCGTCCTCAGCCACCTCTCGGCATTGGCGTTCCATGGCTTGACCGACGAGCAGCCCAAGGGACTGACGGCGACCGTGTCCGCCGACGTGAGCGGCGGACTCCTGCCGATCAGCACCGGGCCCCGCGACTGGGAAGGTGTCGCATGGCCCGGGGGGCTGCGGCCATCGAACGTCTTCGGGCGTCCGGTGGAATGGTTGAACACCAAGCCGGAGCGGTTTTTCGGCTTCATCGAGTATCAGCCGCTAGGTTTTCCGATGCGGTACACCACACCCGAACGGACGCTCATCGATGGGTTGCACAATCCGCAGTTGAGCGGCGGCATCGCCAATGTCCTGCACGCCTGGATGCTTGCTCGCGACACGATCGACCTCGATGTTCTTGTTCATCAGGTTGAGCGGTTCAACGTGGCGGTCCTCCGATCTCGAGTCGGATACGTGCTCGACCGGATTGGCCTGTCGCATCTGAACCTGGAGACGTGGCGTGCCTCCTCGCGCAGAGGGGGGTCCAACCGTCTGGTCGGGTCGGAGCCGTTCGCGCCGACCTTCGACGAGCGATGGAATCTCTCGATCAACGTTCCGGTTGGCGTCTTGGACGAGCGTGCGACGTGACGGACGGCTATCCCCGCTCGGTCGCCGGTCTCGCCGTCTGGGCCCGGGCCAACCGGGTCACGGTTTCCGAAGCGCGCCAACGGTTTCCTTGTGTCTCGCCCTTTGACGCTTGATCCCCGCCACTACTTGCCCACCAAGCGAAATCGTCGAGCGCGGCGAGTTCCGTCCGATCCGCCGGTTCCAGAGTCGGTTCTCCATTGGACCCGGTTGTCGAGTGGCCGCAGACGAGCGATGGAGGCTGCCGCGTTGGACCGAATCCCACGCCCTCCGGGAGTCAGCGTGGGCGGCGGAGTGCGCTAGGATTGCTGCGGCGCGGATGATGCGATCGCCGACGTTGTCTGTCCGGTTCAACTTGGGGTGGGTTGTGCTCATTCGACGCCTGGTGATAGAGGAAGAGCGTGAGGATCATATCGCCCGCCACAACGTGTCCATCGACGACGTATTCGACATCGTCTTCGGCGTCCACCTTTCGGAGCGAACGCGGGATGAGCGGATCCGGTTGACTGGCCAGACGCGCGGCGGGCGGTACCTGACCCTGTTCGTGGCGTCGCGCGGGGCCGGGGTCTTCGGCCTCGTCACCGCGCGTGACGCGACAGACCGGGAGCACGCACGATTTCGAGCGGTGAAGGGATCGGCATGAACAGACCGAACGGACGGAAACAGGAGCCACCAACCGCGAGCCGCATTCCCGTGTTCTCCTCGATCCAAGAGGAGGCGGAGTTCTGGGACACGCATGACAGCGCCGAATTCGACGACGAGTTCGAGCCGGTCGATCTCGTCGTCGAATCGGTCAGCACGCCGCGCGGCTTGGCGATCCGGCTCGACGGGGCGGGGCTCGCGGGCGTCGAGCGAGCCGCCCAGGCACGCGGGGTGGACCCGGCCGCCGTCGCGCGGGAATGGATCGAGGAGCGCGCCCGCCGCGAGGCGGAACCCGATCCCCGGCTCGCGGGCTGACGCGCCCGACCGTCTATTTCCCGCACCGGCCCCGACGCGTCATTTGAGCATTGAGCGGGAGTCGCTCGAAACACTCGTGCTCTCATTCCGCCGCATTCCTAAAGACTTTGAATGTTCAGACTTCGCCCTCCCTCTTGCCCTCTGCGCCCAAAACCGTCGCCGAGACGACCGGTTTGAGGCGGGATGCCCATTCCATCCCCTACCCCTCGTCGAATTGGAATAACGAGCAGCCGCCGTCGGCGAGAACCGCACGGATTCGAGACCTGTGGATGGACGAAATCGGACGGTTTCGGAGCGTTCGTTATGGTTGCGCAACCTCCCCTTCGGGCAGGTGGTTTGGGGCCGTCAGTCCGAGCCGGAAGCAGGGGGCGTCCTCCAGGCGAACGACTGGATCAAGGCCGCCTCTGCCTTCTCAAAACTACGTGCGGCATTGGACCGCGCGTCCATTTCGCTCTCGTTTTGCCGCCGCAGCGGCTCAGCCCCGAAGTCTCGGATGGCGGTACGCAGGATGGCCGTGAACGGCACGAGACCGGTCGGCAGATGGGCTGCGGCCAAAGCGCCGATGCGGTCCCGATCCTTTCGCGGCAGTCCGGCGTGCGCCAAGTCCTTCCCAAAATGCGCGTGCGGCGCGCGGATGGCGACGGCGTCGTCGGCCTCATCATTCCAGTGATAGGCGACCTCTTCCTGATCGTCCCGAAAGAGGAGGTAGGAGTAGGCGAACGTCTGGACATCCCACCGATCCTCACCGCCGATCGTCGGAACGACCCGGAAGCGAATCTCAAGTGAGAACGCCCGGTTGATCGCAGAGCCGCCGAACAGCGGTCTCACCTCACTTAGGTAGAGATGGCCGACCCCTTCTCCTGGAGGCAAAGGCCCACGGCGCAGCAGGATCGCCGTCGTGACGCGGGAGATCGCGGATTGAAGTGCATCGTGATAGAGCTGAACAGCTTCCCAGTAGCCGCTATGTGCCAAGGGGACGCGCGATCAGGAGGTGAACGACGCGTGGATCGTCGGTGGAGAGCTCGGCGTTGCCCCATCGCTGGAGGAAGTCGGTTGCGCTGAGGCCCAACAGGGACCGAGTCTGCTCGTCGAAGGCCCGCATCTCCTCGTCAGGTGTTGGCCACGTCAGGGCGAGGCGAAGGGCGCGCAGCAGCGCCGTCATCCGGTCGCGGTCGTAGGCGACGACCATCTGGGATTGGGAAAGGGTGCGCCTCTCCCGAATCTGGGCCTTCCAGCCGGGCGGATCTTCCATCCGCTCGATCTCGGGCTCCCAACCTTGGGCGCGAATGGCCAGAAAGACCTCGTCGTCAACATAGTGGTCGATCTCCCGGGGGGCGATGCCGAACCGTGCCAGAAACTCGCGCGTTGCAGCGAACTCCTCGCTCCAAATCAGTCCCTCAGGAAGTTGTTGGGCAACCATCGTCGCTCCTTGCAATCGGAGAGGCCACAGACACATTGACCGACCTCAAATCAGACTGGCGTAATTGTAGACAAAAGGACATGCGGGGAGACGACGAAGGACGGAGGAGAGGCTGCTTTACGCCCAATGTGCAGGAGACTTCCTGACGTCGCGAACTCGGTTAGAATCCAACT
>JBPCRG010000021.1:0-2559 GCA_050997095.1 Thermomicrobiales bacterium
GCTGGCGCGCACGGCGCTGGGTGGTGGAGCGGACCCACTCGTGGATGAATCGGTCCCGTCGCCTCTTGGTGCGCTGGGAGAAGAAGGCCGAGCACTATCTCGCCTTCGTGCAGCTTGCCTGCGCCCAACTCATTTTCGCCAAACGCGAGGTTTCGGGATAAGCACTAAGAGTGAGCCTGGCGGCTTGGTAGTCGTGCAGTGGGATAGGCTCGACGACGAGGTAGAGGGCATTGCCGCAGCCATTGCCTTCGACATTCAGAACGAACGCTTTCAAGCCGGCGAGATACCCGTCCTTGTAAACCGGCAAGAGTTTGGTGAGCGTCTTCGTCTGCGTCTAGCGCAGCTTCAGGTTCCTGCCCATTCATTCTTTTCTCAGGAGTGCTTGAACACGCGTGAAGCACGCGAGGGGCTCGCACTTCTGCGCGGACTGGCGGGAGACGATCCTGTCTCGCTGCGCGTGCTTCTTGGTCTCGGCGACAACAATGGCCGCTCCGATGCCTACCAAAAGCTCAGTCGCTTTGCGGCGAGCGCGAACAAGACCGAGCGACAGATACTTGAAGAGGTTTCCAGAGGAACGAAGCTTCCATTCAGAATTCCTGCGCTAGTAGAAAGATTCGAATCCGCAACGGCAAGATTGAATAGCCTGCCAAAGGACAACTTACCGGAGTTAGTCGACGCGTTGTTTCCAGCGGACCAACCAAATACCGCAGAAATTCGCGAAATCGCGCTCGGCTGCATCCGGCCTCACGAACCGGTTTCCAAGCTTCGCGATCGAATCGTGGAGCGGATTACCCAGCACGATGTCCCCGAAAGCCCAGATTTCGTCCGTATCATGAGTCTGCATAAATCAAAGGGCTTAACGAGTCGCTCGGTCATAGTTATGGGAGCCCTCGATGGCGTCATTCCGACACTTTTCGGAGCCAAAACCGAGTCCGAAATTCAAGCGATGACAGAGGAGCAGCGCCGGCTGATGTATGTCGCAGTAACGCGAGCGTCCGAGCATCTGATCATTTCATATTTTCGGGAGATAGAGTTTGCATTAGCGAGTAGCCTCGGAATTCGAACGGCGAAAGGCTCAACTCGACACCAAAACGGCTCACTGTGGGCCCGAGCTCTCGCAACCCCATACCTTCGAGGGCTCGGGCCAAGCGCTCCGGAACCCCTCCGGGGTGTCGAGTGGATTGAGTCATACACCAGTCTGCCACCCTTCGAGACTTAAATGCTGGAACCACCGAATCAATTGTGAGCCGATTCTACAAACATCTCACCGGTGGTTCCGATAACACGCATTACGCGACCCGCAACTTGGTGGACCTACGCGCCGCGCACAAGCGCCAGCGCGATGTACCCCGCATAGAGCGCGAGCAGGCCGATCCCCGCCACCCGGTGGAGCGTCGGCCGCAGGAAGAGCAGCGCGACGACCACGGAGACCCCGAGCAGCAGCGGCGCGTCGACGTGGGAGACGTGGCGACCGACGGCCAGGCCATGGCCGCCGACCGCGCTCACGCCCAGGACCAGCGTCAGCAGGAAGATGTTCGAGCCGGCGGCATTGGCGGTGACGATGCCGCCCTGCCCGCGCAGACCAGCGACGAGGCTGATCGCCTTGTCGGGCAGCGTCGTGCCGACCGCGATGATCGTCGCCCCGATGGCGTAGTCGGAGAGACCGACCTCGCGGGCCAGGCGGACGCCGCCCTCGACCACCAGCTCCGCCCCGACCGCGATCACGGCCAGCCCGACGACCACCACCGCGACCGAACGCGGCATGCCCCCGGGTGCCGGCCCCTCGTCGTCGTCGTCCTCGGCCGGCGGCCGCAGCCAGCCGCGCCGGATGACCAGCAGGACCGCCGCCACGTAGGCGACGAAGACGCCGATCAGGAGCCAGCCCCAATGCGGCTCGACCGTGCCGTCGGCCAGAACTCCGGTGGCCAGGAGCGTCACGCCCAGCATCACCCCGCCGAAGACGCGCGCGTCCCGGTTGAGGACGAGGGGGCGCCGCCCCAGCAGACCGAGGGGCATCGAGCCGATCAGGTTGGCCAGGCAGGAGCCGACGATGTTGCCGACGGCCAGGGCGGGGTGTCCGCCCCACAGCGCCAGCGAGACGACGACCAGCTCCTCCCACTCGCCGCCCGCGGTGAGCAGGCCGACCGTGCTCTCGGAGGCGCGCAAATGAAGGGCGAGGGCGCCGAGGCTGGCGGTGAAGCGCTCCGCGCCGAGTTCGAGCACGACCAGGCCGGCGACGATGGCGGCGATGGAGAGGAGGGTGGTCGGCATGCAAAAGCCCGTCTCGTGAGGAAAAATCGGAGTTGCGCGGCCTCGTCCCAGGCACACCTGCCCTCCGACACGCCATAGTAAACAATGACCAGCCCCGCCAAGGGATCCGCCCGCCACCGGCCGAGCGCGGTCGAGGATCAAGCCGCCCGAGACCGGGACTCCCGGCGCACCGAGCGCGGACCCGGCGGCGAGCACGCCGGGTCAGGGGGAGACGAAGAGGACGGACGTTGCGGCCATCAGTCTTGTCACTCCGCGCGGAGCCGGAAGCGGTCGCATGAACGTCCCGCT
>JBPCRG010000115.1:0-4330 GCA_050997095.1 Thermomicrobiales bacterium
CGTCAGGTAGTTCGGCACGATCGCGACTTGGTCGGGCACCATCAGCGCCGCGAGCAGGACGATGAAGATCAGGTTCCGGAACGGAAAGCGCAGGAAGACCAGCGCGTAGGCGGAGAGCGTCGCGTTGACCAGCTCCGCGCTCGCCCCGATCGCCGTGATGATCAGGCTATTGACATAAAATCTTCCGATCGGCAGCGAATCCCAGACGTTGCGGAAGTTCCGCCAATGCGGGTCGCGCGGCAGCCAGATCGGCGGGAACGTGTAGATCTGCGAGTTGTCCTTGACCGTGCCGGAGAGCATCCAGAAGATCGGCGCGCCGATCGCGGTCACCAGCAGCAGCATCGCGAGATAGCCGGCGAAACGGGGGAATGTGCCGACATGTCGGCGGTGGAACGGAAGCCGCAGGCAGCTAACTGCCATAGTGGACTTTCCGCTCCGAGACCAGCATCTGGAACAGGGTGACCGCGAGCATCACGACGAAGAGCACGATCGCGGCGGCCGACGCGCGGCCCGCGTTGAAGGCGACGAACCCTTGCTGGTAGACGTAGTAGATGAGGGTGTTGGTCGCATCGACCGGGCCGCCTCGGGTCATCACCTGGATGATGTCGAAGGATTCGAAGGTGCTGAAGATGGAGGTCACGAGCAGGAAGAAGGTGATCGGCGAGAGCATCGGCAGGGTGATCGAGCGGAAGCGCCAAAGCGGCCCGGCCCCGTCCACCGTCGCCGCCTCGTAGAGGTCCTTGGGGATCGCCTGCAGCCCGGCGAGAAAGATCACGGTCGCGAAGCCGAGATTCTTCCAGCAGTAGACGATGATGATCGCGGGCAGCGCCCAGTGCGTGTCCTTGAGCCAATGGGGCGAGGGGATGCCGAAGGGGTCGAGCAGCGTCTTGATCAAGCCGAAGCGCGGATCGAACATGTAGACCCAGACCATGCCGATCGCGGCGCCGCTGAGCAGGGTCGGCATGAAGACGACCGCCCGCGCGACGTCGCGGCCGCGCAGCTTCTGGTTCAGCAGCAGCGCGATCGCGAGGCCGAGCACCAGCGACCCGCCGACGGCGCCGACGGTGAAGACGAGCGTGTTCCTCATCACCGTGCGGAACGCGGGGTCGTGCAGGAGATAGCGGAAGTTGGCGAGCCCGACCTGCTTCTTGACCGGCGAGATCATGTCCCAGCGGACGGTGCTGAGGTAGGCGCTGTAGACCAGCGGCCAATAGGTGAAGATGCCGAAGAGCAGCAGGTTCGGCCCGATGAAGAGCAGGAAGAGCAGCCACTCCCCGACCGGCGGCCTCCGCTTCCGGGGCGCGCGGGCGATCGCGGCTGCGGATGCTCTCGGCGCATCGGCGATGGGACGGGAGAGGGAGGGAACGCTCTGCATCGGCCATCCTCGGCGGAAGATCCGCAAACTCTCGCGCCATCGTGACCGCGCGGGGCCGGGACGGGGTCAACCGATTGTTAAGCGTTCGGCGGTGAGCCGCGGGCCGCGGGCGATGGCACAATTGGGGGAGCGCCCGGCTCTGGAGGTCGGCGGTCTGTGGCGATCGGATCCGGACGCAGCGGGAGGCGAGGTGGTCGACGCGGATGGTGGGGGCGTGATTCTGGCGATCGACGCCTCGACGGAGTGGGCGAGTCTGGCGCTGCTGGATCCCCTGACCGGCGCGGCGTGGGAGACGGGCTGGACGGCGGGCCGCGACCAGACGACGGCGCTGCTGCCCGAGATCGACCATCTCCTCACGTTGTCCGGCCGGTCGATCCGGCGGGTCTCGGGCATCGTCGTCGCGACCGGCCCCGGGATGTTCAACGCGCTGCGCGTCGGCGTGAGCGTCGCCAAGGGGTTGGTGCTGGGGACGGGAGCCCCGCTGATCGGCTGTCCGACGACGCTGGCCGCCGCCGCGCCTGCGGCGGGCTTCGGCCGGACGATCGTCGCCGCGGTTCCCGCCGGACGGAACCGGCTGGTCTGGAGCCGTTTATCGCCGGAGCGGCTGTCGATCGAACGCTGGCCCGAGGTGGACGCGGTCAACGGCTCGATCGAGGACCTTCTGGCGGCGCTGGAGGGCGAGGAGGGCGAGGTGGTCCTGACGGGCGAGTTCTCCCCGGATCAGGAGGCGCGGATCCAAACCGCGACATCCCCGAACGTGCTCCTGCTCGCGGGCGGACTCAACCGGCGCCGCGCCGCGACGATGGTGGCGCTCGCGGCTCCGGCGTTCCTGCGCGGGGCGGTCGACAACCCGGCGTCGCTGGAGCCGGTCTACGCCCACGCGCGGGCGTTCCCGGTCGCCTCCGCATGAACCGCGGGCCGGGCGAGGTTGCGGCGGCGGCGCGTGCGTGCTACCGTCCCGAACCGGCGGACCCGGTCGGTCTCCGCGGCTGAGTACCTCTGGAGCGCTCCAATTCTGACCACGCGTTTTCGGATCGAACCCATGGCGCACGTCGACGTGCCGGAAGTGAGCCGCATCGAGCGACGCTGCTTCTCGAACCCGTGGCCGATCTCCGCCTACCGGCGGGAACTGCGCAATCCCCGGCAGAACACCTACATCGTGCTGCGCAACCGCTGGGACCCCGGCGTGGACGCGACCGCGGCGGCGGCCACGACGGTCGTCGGCAGGAATTACGACGGGCTGAAGTCGCTCGCCCGTTTCGGGTTCCTGCATCTTCGCCGCTTCCAGCTCATGCAGGAAGGTCCCCACATCGCCGGCTTCGCGGGGATGTGGAGCGTCTTCGACGAGGCGCACATCACCACGATCGGCGTCGACCCGCACTACCGCGGCCGGGGGTTCGGCGAGGTGCTGCTGGCGGCGCTGTTCGAGGAGGCGGTGCGGCGGGGGGCCGTCTGGGTGACCCTCGAGGTGCGGGTCTCCAACGACGTGGCGCAGCGGCTCTACCTCAAGTACGGGATGACGGTGCAGGGCACGCGCAAGCGGTACTACAGCGACAACGGCGAGGACGCCTACGTGATGTGGTCGCGCTCCCTGCGCGATCTCGAGTATCTGGCCGAGATCGACCGGGTCCGCGGCGATCTGGAGCGGCGCCTGCAGGCCGAGGTCGAGTTCGCGGCGCCGACCGACGCGGTCTGGGCCTCCGCCGAGCGCAACGGCCGGGACGGCGCCTCGTGAACGTGCTCGGGATCGAGACCTCCTGCGACGAGACCGCGGCCGCGGTGGTCGTGGACGGGCGGCGGGTGCTCTCGAACGTGGTCGCGTCGCAGATCGCGGTCCACGGCGCCCACGGCGGCGTCGTGCCGGAACTGGCGGCCCGCGGACACGTCGCGGCGATCATCCCGACCGTCGAGGCGGCGCTGGCCGAGGCGGGCGTCGACCGCAGCCGGCTCGACGCGGTCGCCGTGACCGCGGGGCCGGGGCTGGCGGGATCGCTTCTGGTCGGGGTCAACGCCGCCAAGGCGCTGGCCTATGCGCTGGACCGTCCGCTTCTGCCGATCAACCACCTCGAAGGGCACATCTACGCGAATTGGCTGACGCCCTCCGCCGAAGGAGAACCCGCGCCGCCGCGCTTCCCCGTGCTCTGCCTCCTCGTCTCCGGCGGCCACACCGAGTTGATCCTGATGACGGATCACGGCCGCTACCGGCACCTCGGCCGGACGCTGGACGACGCCGCGGGCGAGGCGTTCGACAAGGGCGCCCGGCTGCTCGGTCTGGGCTACCCCGGGGGCCCGGCGATCCAGCGGGCCGCCGAGGGGGGCGCGTCGTCGTCGGTCGAGTTCCCCCGGGCATGGCTGGGCGGCAGCGACGATTTCAGCTTCTCGGGCCTTAAGACGGCACTGCTCCGGCGCACCGAGCCGTACCGGGAGGAGGCCGCCGCCCCTCCGCCGCCGCGACCGGGCGAGTTCGCGAAGCACACGCCACGGGTCTATCGCGACGGCATGCCCGTCGCCGATCTCGCCGCCTCGTACCAGCAGGCGGTGGTGGACGTGCTGGCGACGAAAGCGGCGCGCGCGGCGCTCGCGCACGGGGCCGCGACCCTCGCCCTCGCCGGCGGCGTCGCCGCCAACACGGCCCTCCGCCGCGCCATCGACCGGGAGATGGGCCGACTGGATCCCGACCGGACCGTGGACGTCCGCTTCCCCGCGCTCGAGTACTGCACCGACAACGCGGCGATGATCGCGGGCGCGGAGTTCTTCGCGGCCGGGCGCGGCGGGGACGGGCGATGGGACGGCGACATCCACCCGCGGCTGCACCTCGGCGACGGGAAATGGACGAACGGGTGATACGGTCGATCGTGGCCGTTTTCGACGGCTGGTAGCATCGTTTCGGGGTGTCGGCATGAGCAGGGGATTGAGATGACGATCAAGACGGCCGCGCTTCCCGGCGGCGCGCGG
>JBPCRG010000118.1:0-4481 GCA_050997095.1 Thermomicrobiales bacterium
CTGCCCCAAGCGAAGCGGATCACGCTGGCGACGCTGTCGAGCCCGCGCGCGTTCAGGCTGGCGACCCGGATCGGCAGCCAGGCGCAGACGCCGCTGGTCCGCGGCGGGTACGTGCGCAACCGCGCCATCCCGATCCTCCGGGCGCAGACCCGATGGCGGAGCCTGCCCGCGCTGGCCGCGAGGCCGCTCCACGCGCGCGTGGGCGTCGGCGCGTCGCTGGCCGCCCGTCCGCCGGTTGTGCCGAACGGCGCGGCGGGCAAGGTCGTGGCCGTCTTCCCCGGCTGCATCACCGACCGGGTCTTCCCGGAGCAGGGGCAGGCGATCATCGAGACGCTGCGCGGCCTCGGCGCGCGGGTCGTCTTCCCCGAGGGGCTGAACTGCTGCGGGCTGCCCGCGAACAACATGGGCGACGCGAACCACGCCGCGAAGATGGCCAAGCAGACGATCGGCGCGCTGGAGCTCGCCCACGCCGACCACGTGGTCTCCGGCAGCGCCAGCTGCGTGGCGATGATAACCCAGGACTACCTGCACCTGTTCCGCAACGATCCGGCGTGGTTGGCGCGGGCCGAGCGTCTGGCGGCACGGGTGATGGACTTCACCTCGTTCATGACCGGCGTCGCCGACCTCGCCGACGGCAGCCTCGCGGGCGGCGAGCGGACGGTCGTGACCTATCACGACTCCTGCCAGGGGCTCAACGCGCTCGGGCTGCGGGCGGAGCCGCGGCGGCTGCTGGTCGGCGTGCTCGGCTGCGAGCTGCGGGAGCTGGAGGAGAACACCCTCTGCTGCGGCTTCGGCGGCACGTTCAGCTTCGACTACCCCGAGGTCTCGTCGCGCCTGATGAACCGCAAGCTCGACAACGCCCAGGCCACCGGCGCGCCGACCGTCGTCACCGACAACCAAGGCTGCATCATGCACCTGCGCGGCGGCGCCGACAACGGCGGCCGCCCGCTGAAGATCCGCCACATCGCCGAACTGCTCGCCGAGCGCTTGGGCAAGATGGAGATGGCGGAAACCCGACCGCACTGACGTCGGCAACGAGGTCAGCCGGCGCGCGTCCGCGTAAACACGACAACTCCGGCCGGAACCCGATCCGGAGTCGGTGAACACGGCAAGGACAGAGTCAAGATAGACCAGACGACCAGCGGCTGGATCAACGGTCTGCTTGGGGTGTTGATTTTCAGCGGGTCGCTCCCGGCCACCCGTGTGGCCGTCGCCGGATTCGATCCGCTCTTCCTGACGCTTCTCCGCGCGGCGATCGCGGCCTGCCTGGTGCTCGCCATGCTGATCGCGCTTCACGATCGCCTCCCCGATCTTGGCGACCTCCTGCCGTTGGTCGTCGTCGCGCTCGGCGTGGTGGTCGGGTTTCCCCTGCTGACCGCATTCGCGTTGAGGCGCATCACGTCGGCCCAATCCGTGGTCTTCATCGGTCTCCTGCCGCTGGCGACGGCGATCTTCGGCGTCGTCCGCGGCGGCGAGCGACCCCGGCCGGCGTTCTGGCTCTGTTCAGGCGTGGGCAGCGCGCTCGTCGCCGGCTTCGCCTTGGTCCGCGGCGGCGGCGGCGGCATGGCGGGGAATGTCCTGATGCTCGCCGCCGTGGTCGTCTGCGGGCTCGGCTACGCCGAAGGGGCACGGCTCTCCCGCCGCCTGGGAGGACGGCAGGTGATTTCGTGGGCGCTCGTCGTGGCGCTGCCGGTCACCGCGTCGTTGGCGATCGCGACTCGTCCGGGCTCCGCGGCGGGGATCGGCCGCTCCGCCTGGATCGGCCTTGCCTATGTGTCGGTCCTGAGCATGTTCGTCGGCTTCATCTTTTGGTACCGTGGTCTCGCTAAAGGCGGCATCGCCGGCGTGGGACAGCTGCAACTGCTGCAACCGTTGTTCGGACTGGCGATCGCGGCGACGCTGCTCGGCGAGCCGGTGAGTCGGGCGATGCTGGCCGTGACGCTGGCCGTCGTCGTCTGCGTGGCCGGCGCCAAGCGCTTCGCCTGACGGAGGCGTGGCGGCCACACTGCACTCGGGTCGAACGCCTATCGTTCCTGGAGGCTGCCGATGTACCTGCCGTCGCACTTCGCACAAGACGACCCGGAGGCGATCTCGGCAATGATCGCCGAGCACCCGCTCGGGGTGCTGGTGACGATGGGGCCGGAGGGGTTGGACGCGAACCACATCCCGTTCCTGCTCGACCCCGGCGCCGGGGAGCGCGGTCGCCTGATCGGGCACGTCGCGCGCAGCAATCCGGTCTGGCGCGAACACGACGCCGCAGTCGAGTCGCTGGTCGTTTTCCGGGGAGCGACGGCATACATCTCGCCGAACTGGTACCCGTCGAAGCAGGAGACGCACGAGGTCGTGCCGACCTACAACTACGCGGGCGTCCACGTCCACGGTCCGCTGGTGGTCCACGAGGACGCGAAGTGGCTGCGGGGCGTCGTGGGCCGGCTGACGAAGGCGATGGAGGCCGCGCAACCCGTCCCTTGGCGGATGGCCGACGCGCCCGCGCCCTTTCTCGACCACCAGCTCGCCGACATCGTCGGCGTCGAGATCCAGATCAGGCGGATTGTCGCCAAATGGAAAGCCAGCCAGAACCGCGCCCCCGCCGACCGCGCCGGCGCGGTTCTCGCCCTGCGCACCCGCGCGACCCCCGAGTCCGTCGCGATGGCGGAGCTGGTCCGCGAAGGCGGCGGCTGATCGCCGACGATCAATGCCGCCGACGCCCACGGAGGCGATTGGCGCCGTTCGCGCTGCGGGCATAGAATCGCCACGTGTGCAGGCGCGATCGTCGGCGAGACAACGAAGACGTGAGGCAGCCGTGCGTGGCGGAGGACGGGCCGTGCGTGGGGCATGCGGCCTTGATCCGCGAACATGAACAGCGGTGAGACTGTTTCGAATCGTTCAGTCAAATCCGCCGTCTTTGACGGACTTCCTGTCGAATGAGGCGTAGGAGCGACCGATTCCATCAACACTGCCATTGGACTTGCGCTGGCTTTGGGATGGTGTCCCGGCATACGCGACCGAGGAACATGCCGTCCAAACGTTGCAGCGAAATCCGAGACTTGGATCGTTTCTGGCCGAACTCGACATCGAATGGGTCGGCTTGATCCGGTTCGTTCGCACAACCCCGACGGATGGGCATTTCACCATTTGGGGTGAACCAGAGGAGTTGCTGCGATGCGTGCTGACCAGCCGCCCATTTTTGAGGGTGCTGCCTCAACGGTGAGAATCGCCACTCCGTTCTACAGCTTGCTGGATGTAGGGACGGGGAATGGCCTCGGCACCTACGACGACTTTGAGGAGGTCGCGGGGATCGTGGTCGCGCTGCTGGGAGCCAATGGCGCGGAGTATGCCGACGACCTCGATCTGAGCCGCGAAGACGTCGAGGAGAACTGGGAGCGGGTCGCGACGGGAACCGACCTTTTGCGCGTGGTCGGGTTCGATGGGGCGCGAGAGGCTCGCTGAGGCGATTGCGATCGGCCGCGGACGGGTGACGACGAACTGGGGGATGACGACATGGCTCTGTGCATGTTTCGGACGGGTGACGGGGGCGTGCCCCGGCTGGGGTTGATCGACGGGGAGCGGGTGATCGGCGTCGGCGCGGCTGGCGAGCCGTCGACGCTGGCGGACGCGATGGCGATGCCGCTGGCCGATCTGCGGAAGCGGGTCGAGCGCGTGCGCGGGTCCGGCGCGGAGGGCATCCCGCTCTCGGCGGTCACGCTCGCCGCGCCGATCGACCGGCAGGAGGTGTGGGCCGCCGGGGTCACCTACCTGCGCAGCCGCGACGCGCGGATGGAGGAGTCGACCTCCGCGAAAAGCGCCTACGATCTGATCTACGAGGCCGAGCGGCCGGAGATCTTCTTCAAAGCCACCCCGAGCCGCGTCTCCGGGCCCGGCGAGAGCATCGCGATCCGCGGCGACTCGACCTGGGACGTGCCCGAGCCGGAGCTCGCGCTCGCGATCAACCGCGGCGGCGAGCTGATCGGCTACACGATCGGCAACGACGTCTCGTCGCGCAGCATCGAGGGCGAGAATCCGCTCTACCTGCCGCAGGCGAAGGTCTACGAGAAGTGCGCCGCCCTCGGGCCGAGCATCGCGCTCGCCTGGGAGGTCGGCGACGTCAAGGACCGCGCGATCCGCCTGACCATCCGCCGTGGCGGCGCGACCCTCTTCGACGGCGACTCGTCGACCTCGCAGATCCACCGCACCTTCGACGATCTGGTCACCTACCTGCGCCGCCACAACGACTTCCCGTTCTGCTTCTTCCTGATGACCGGCACCGGGATCATCCCGCCCTCGGAGTTCACACTCGAGGACGGCGACGACGTCGAGATCGCGATCGACGGGGTCGGCACGCTGCGCAATCCGGTGATCCGCCTGTAGATCCCGCCCCGATCTCCGCAGCCCACGTCGCGGACCGAATACGACTCGGACAAGAAGACGGGCCCGGCATGTACGCGGGGCCCGGCTTCTTGTCTGTGGTTGTGGGTCCGGAT